>JAPUKX010000166.1 GCA_027295435.1 Planctomycetota bacterium
TCTTCAAGCTCGCCCACGCGTGAGCGCAGCGAGCCAAGCTGCGAGACTTCCGTCTCCCGCTGCCGCCTCTGGGCGTCAAGTTCTCCCCGGCCGCGCTCCACCTGCTGTTGAAGGCGCTGCAACTGTTCTTCTGAATCTTGACTTTGCCGGTGAAGCTGTGATTCCAGAGCAGCGAGACGATCGCGCTGAGCCTGCAACTCATTGCCTTGCCGGGTCAGCTCCGACTCGGTCTCATGGAGCTCAGCGCGGCGGCGCTCATGGTGCTCATGAGACTGTTGCTGCTCCTGGAGCAGCTGCGCGCGAGCGCTCTGCAACTCGTCGCGCTGTTGGGCAATCTCAGACTGTTCCCGAGCGATCTCCTCACGCTGGTCTTCCACCTGCCGGCGAGACTGCACATCACGGCCCTGTGCTTCGGCGAACTGCTCATCATGCTGGCGCTGCGCAGAGCGAAGGCGCTCGAACTGACGTTCAATGTCGGCAAGGATTCCCAGCACCTGATCGCCCGGGGAAGACGACGCATCGCCGGGGGCAGCCTCCGACGAGCCGGAATCATCCGAAGCGGTGCTCCACTGGTCGAAATGAGGGGGGCTGCTGTCGCTCGATTCAGGGCCGTGGTAGGGGTTCATTGCGATGCTCTCGCGCGGCGGCGCCGGCGGGCCGCCTGATCCAGCACCATCGATATCGACCCGCCGAAGCGCAAGCTCAAGCGTTGCATCCGGAAATGCCCAATGCACGAGCAGTCTCGGCGATTTCCCGCTCACTCTGGCCCAATGCCGCCTCCAAGGGCAACGAGAGTCTCCACCATCGCCTACGATGGGCTGCCTTGACCATGTCCAGCACCGCATTCTTCAGCGCCGTCATGCCCGAGGGGCGGCCCGAGGCCGCACCACGTTTGGACGGTCACGTTACGGCGATTGCGCAGAAGGTCCGGCGCGGACAAAGGTTGTCCGTCCAAGACGGCATGGTGCTGTACGAAACCCCCGATCTCTGGACCGTCTGCTCGCTGGCTGACCAAGTCCGCAGGCGCATGCATGGTGATGTGGTGTATTACAACATCAACCGCCACATCAACTACTCCAACATCTGTGCGCTGTCGTGCACGTTCTGTTCGTTCTACCGCAAGAAGGATCAGGGCGGCGCGTACGAGTACTCGATCGAACAGATCCGTCAGGAGGCGGCCCAGGCGGCGCAAGCGGGAGCCACCGAGATTCACATCGTCGGGGGGCTGCACCCCCGGCTGCCGTTGGACTATTACACCGGCATGCTCCAGGCGATCCGCGAGGCCGCCCCGAAGCTGCACATCAAAGCCTTCACGGCGGTAGAGATCGTGCACCTGGCCCGGATCTCCAAGCGCGGCCCGCAGAAAAACGAAGGCATCAAGGCCGTGCTGCGCGATCTGATTCAGGCGGGGTTGGGATCGCTTCCGGGGGGCGGGGCGGAGGTGTTTGACGATCGCGTCCACGATGAAGCGTTCAAGGGCAAGATTCGAGCCGGCACCTGGCTCGACGTGCACCGCGCCGCCCACGAGCTCGGGCTGAACTCCAACGCCACGATGCTCTACGGACACGTCGAAAGCCGCCGCGACCGCATCACGCACATGAACATCCTTCGCCTCCACCAGGATCGCACACTGCGAGACTGGGCCAACAGTCAGAGCATTGATCTTCAGGAAGATGAAGCGGTCGTGCTGTACGGGCCCGATGACATCTACTCGAAACATCGTCTTCCCACGCCCGGCGCTTCCGACGGCGCATCGGGCTATTTCCAGACGATCATTCCGCTGCCGTTCATTCCGGATGACAGTGCGCTAGAGCGTCTGCCGGGCCCGACCGGCATGGAGAACCTGCGGACGTTGGCGATCGCCAGGCTGATGCTCGACAACTTCCCGCACTGCAAGGCGTTTTGGATTATGCAGACGCTCCAGATGGCGCAGTTCATGCTCCAGAGTGGTGCCGACGACATCGACGGCACGGTGGTGTGGTACGACATCACGAAGGTTGGCGGGTCAACAACGCATCAGGAAGCCAGCGCGTGGGACCTGCAGCGGGCCATCCGCGAAGCCGGCTATCGCCCCATCGAGCGCGACACCCTCTACCGCCCGATCGAGCGCAATGGCCGTGATTGGCGTGTCATCGAAACCGTTTAGCCGGCGGGCTTCCCCCGCCGTGTGATTCAGTGCGGAGCGCTGCTGCCGGAAGATCGCCTGTGCCATCGCTCGTGACCGAGACTTCGAGAGTGGCGCAGGATCAGCACGACCACGATTCCGACCGGCGTTAACGATGCAGCCAGAGCGAGCCCGTCGAGCACTGAGTTGAGCTGATCGGGCGATCGGCCCAGAGCTGCGAAGACCAGGATCGGGCAAACAAAGGTCATAGCAGCGCCAACCAGGACGAGCTTGTCCACCAATTTGCGCCACAGGGGCCACGCTCGCTGTCGCTGACCACGTCGTTCGAGGTCGGTCGGCGCTTTGAAGTCGAAAGACGGGTCGAGCCGGCTTCTCACTTCTTGGCGCAGTCGCTCCCAGTCATCCTTTGTAAAGGATTGCCTATACAATTCGATCCGATGGTTGCCTGTGCTGATCCCCATACGGTGATCTGTGAACAGGCAGCCTTCAACCTCCATCCACGGAAATCTGAGTCGCCGGCACCGGCGCAGGCCAAGCGTGACAACTTGAAATGCCGAGTCGCTCAGTCGCAGAAGCTGTCGCGGTGCTTTGACGAACACGAACGCCGACAAGAGAGCCAGCCCGCCGGCTAGAGCCAATCCAGTCCACCAGTCCTCAGCGCTGATTGACTCCCCCCATCGTCCAACCACGAGGCCAGCGGCGCAAAGACCCGCGAGAATCGCCCATATGAAGGCGACCTGCAAGCCGAACCAAAGCTCGCCCCGACGGAGGATGTCGTTTCGGATCGTGAGGGCCATCGGATGCCCCCTTTTCCCCGGTGCTCGAGTCGTTCGGGTGCAACGGGCATGATACTACGACGGCTGCCGCCTTCTTGCGTGTCGAATCCACGCACAATACAGACGTACAGTGTTGCTCAGTTTCTCCTCCCTAGTACCCACCAGAGTTCCGGCATGCGCAAGGCGCCCGCCGCCGAGCAAACCACCAGCCCGCCGACAAGAACGACGGCCAGCAGATTCACCAGCGAACCGAGCCAGGTCAGCGCATCGGGCAATCCCATTGAGACGATTCCTGCGATAACCACCATCACCGCCGTGATCATTAGCGACTTGGTCCAACTGGATACAACTTCAGCATCCAGAATGTTCTCGGTGTGCCGACGGACAACCATAAGCAGCGCGATCGCTTGAATCGTCGCGCAGATGGCCGTCGACCACGCCAGGCCGGCCTCGCGCAGCGGCGTCCAGATCAACGTGCAGTTGAGCGCCAGATTCAATGCGACCATCGACACTGCGATCTTCACCGGCGTCTTGGCGTCACCCCTGGCATAGAACGCCCGCGTCAGCACGTGGATCATCGAGTACGCCCACACCGCACACGCATACCCCAGCACAACGAAGGCCACGCGTTGAGCGTCATCCGATGAAAACGCCCGGCCTTGGTAGATCACCGTCGCCAAGGGCCGGGCAATGAGCATCAATCCAGCACTGGCCGGCAGCCCGACGAACACGACCAATCGCAGTCCGCGTCGCAGGATGCCGGCAAAGGCTTCATCGTCATCGGTCAGCCGGGCCAGGGCGGGAAAGATCGCCGTGGCGATCGCAATACCGAACACCCCCAAGGGGAACTGGTACAGCCGCTGGGCGAAGCTCACTGCGGACAACGCGCCTTCTTTGAGCGGGTAGTCCACGCCGAAGATGGTCGCGCCGATCATGGACGGATAGCTGGCGATCAGGCTGTCGAAGAAGGTGTTGAGCTGAAGGACCCCCAAGCCGAGGATCATCGGCCCGGCTTGGCGCAGCACGCGGCGCATTGGTCCACGCGCGGCGGCGAAGTCGCGCGCCCACCATCGGCGATCACGCAAGGCCCACACGAACCAGGCAACTTGAAGCAACCCGGCGAGGATCACCGCCCCGGCCACGGCGCTGATGTGAGTGGTTCGATCCTCCGCGCCGAGCAACGGCAACATGCCAACGGCAGCGGTGATCAGGCAAATGTTCAGCACGATCGGCGCCGCAGCGGTCGGCCCGAACCGCCCGCGCACCTGAAGCATCGCCCCCAGAATCGCCACGACACAGACCATCGGCATGTACGGCAGCATGATCATCATCAGCCGAATGCCGAGATGCTGGTGATCCGCGTAATGCGAGATGAGGTAGAGCACAGCCTCACCCAACAACGTGATCCCGCCGAGCACCACCACCAGCAGCGCGATGGTCAGCGAGGCGAGGCGCTTTGCGGTGGCAGGATCGTCTTTCTCGAGCTGCGCATAGGCTGGCAGGAACGCCGCCGCCAGAGCGCCTTCGCCAAACAGCCGGCGAAACAGATTGGGAATGATGAACGCGAAGAAAAAGGTGTCCATGACCCCGGCCGCGCCGAAGATACGGCTCAGCGCCGCATCGCGCGCAAGCCCGGTGGCCCGGCTGGCAAGGGTCAGCAGTGAAAATGTTCGGGAGTGACGTTCGAAATGCTCGGCCATGTCCAGCAACTTATCGACCCGCCGGATTAGTCGTCACCACAGAGACACAGAGGACACAGAGGCCAACGAGGTATAAGGACCCCAGGGCACCATGGCATCTCAGTGCCTCTGTGGTGAATGATGCGGGCTTGCTTGGGTCACGGGCCTGACTCCCGGTGGCTGACGGCCTCCGGCTGGTGGGGGAATCGCACGAACGGCGTGCCGCACTCGCCGCAGCGACCCAGCCCACCCTCAAGAGGCGTGCCCCGAAGGTCGTGATTGCAGCATCGGCACTGCACGTGCTGCCGGTCGTGCAGTTGCGCCTGCCGGAAGCGATACAGTCGCACAGCGACCCCAAGGATGAGCGCAATGCCTGCGAGATCCAGCGCCACCTGCATATCCGGCGTGAGCCTCTGCCACAGATGCAGGAGTTGCCTGGCAACAGTCAGCCGGTCGGACAGGCCGAGCACAATTCCATAGATGAAGACGGCCCCAAAGAAGAGACCGATCGCGGTCAGGACGGCTGGTCCGGCGCCGCGTAGCGCGGCCGTCATCGGCAGGTCCATCGGTTCGCGCCATTGTCCGCGCTGAATTCGTGCATGACAGCTGTGACATCGCCCGCGTCCGAACTCATCAAACGCAATGTCGCAGCAGGAGCCGCCACACTCAAAGCATGGCTGTTTTCCTTTGAGAGCGGAAGCCTGCCGGCGATACATCGCCGCCAGGGTCAGGTGCGTCGCCGCCACGGCTCCAAGGACGCCGGACACGATCAATGTCGCCTGCAAACTGTGGTATGGGAAACCGAAGGCCCAACGTAAGAGCATCCACATGACAAGTGCCATCACGACCGCGCCGATGCCGGCTGCTGCAAGTGCGACGATCCAGGTTCTCAGACGAACGAAATGGTCGCCCAGGACATACGCCCCAAATGCCAGGCGAGCGCGGTTAGCCGGTCCGCCGATCGCCCCCAGCGCCCAGATCCAAACCACCGCAAGCAGGACGCCGAGTCCGCTGGCGAATATATCCTGCCAGGAAAATGACCGTTGCAGGATCGGAAGCGCCTGGGTGACCTCGTCGATCGCCGCCCATGCCAGAGCAACGAAGCAGACCATCCACGCGGCGCCGAGCCAGCGGGTCCGCCACAACAACAGGGCGAACCCGCCGAACGCCAGCATGTGGAGAATCTTGTCCGGTGCCGGCTGTGCTTCGGTACCCAGTTCCAGGCTCGGCCAGTGGGTGGCGAGGGTCATGGCCAGGGCATACCCCACGAACACCAGCCGCCAGGGTTTGGCCACACGTCGCATCCACTTCTTTGTTTGGGGCATCATCCCGGCCGGCCGGGGTCGGCTTCGACGCCCCCCGGCGCATCGCTCGTCACGTCGGAAGCGGCCGACATCACCGATCGTGCCTCGGACACGGTCACGATTTCCGGCGGCGACTGGGGCACTGACGCTCGCTGGGAGATGTCGCTGCGCCGTGCGGTTTGGGCATCCCAATCCGCGAGAAGAAGCTCCGTCAGGATGCGGTAGTCGTTAGCGCCGGCACACCACGGCGCGTAGTCGAAGATCGTCTTGCCGAAACTGGGGGCTTCAGCGAGCTTGATGTTGCGCCGAATCGCCGGCCGAAGCACGCGACAGTTCCGCCACGGCACGTCCTGCCGCCGGGCCTGCAAAAAGAACGCGTCCAGGTCTGCGACGACCTCCTTAGCCAGGGTGGTCTGGCCTTCGTGCATGCACAGGATGATCCCCGTCACACGCAGGTCGGGATTCACGCTTCGGCACACCAGACCAACGGTGTCCAGGAGTCTTCCCACACCCTGCAACGCAAGAAAGTGGGCCTGCATCGGCACGAACACCTCCCCGACCAGCGACAAGGCATTGAGCGTGAGCAATCCCAGACTGGGCGGACAGTCCACGAAGACGAAGTCATACGATTCCGCGATCGCCGCAAACTTGCGGCGGAGGATTCGCTGCCGATCAGGATGGCCGGCCAGCTCGGTCGCCGCGGCCGCGAGATCGACCTCAGCGGGAATCACATCGAGGTTTGGGCGGGCATTGATCAAGCATTGCGCCGCCTCGCACGCCGGGTCGATCAGGAGGTCATAGACCGTGTGGTCCGTCCCCGTGATATCGATTCCCAGATGCAACGTCAGGTGAGCCTGGGGGTCCAGGTCGATCAGGCAGATTCGCCGGCCGGCTTCGGCCAGCGCTGCGGCGAGGTTGACCGCTGTGGTGGTCTTGCCCACGCCCCCCTTCTGGTTCATCAGCGCGATGGTGCGAACACGATGGCCGGCGGCGCTTGGGGGGCTCGACATACCGGTGAGTATATCGTCCCAACCATCCGTCTCCGGCCATATCGTGACGGCTGAGACATCCAAACCTCGGGTCCCTAGCCTTCCTGGCTCAAGCCTCAAGCCTTCCGATGCCCACCATCACCGACAACGCGATCTGCATTCGCCGATGGGACTACTCTGAGACCTCGCAGACCGTAAGCTTCTTTGCGCGCCGCCACGGCATCATTCGCGGGCTTCTCAAAGGCGCCAAGCGCGCCAAGGGCAGGTTTGGCGGCGGCATCGACCTGCTGACCTATGGTGAGATCGTTGCGATCATCCGCCCGGACGGTGATCTCGCCACGGTGACCCATTGGCACCTTCTGGAGATCTACCGGGCGCTGCACCAGCACCTTGCGGCCAACCGAGCCGGGCTGTACATGGCCGACTTGGTCCACCACATGCTCCGCGAGCACGATCCGCATCCCCGACTGTTCGACGCGCTGCGGTCCGCGCTCGCCGGGCTTGAAGACGTACCTCACGCTCAGGGGACGCTGCTGCGATTTCAATGGTCGCTGCTATGCGAGACCGGCTATCGGCCACAACTGGATCGTGACGCTGCCTCCGGCAAGGCGCTGCCGACAACTTCTGCGACGCTTTCGTTCTCGGCCACGGCCGGCGGCGTGGTCGCCGACACCGGCCCGGCAGATCGCTGGCGGGTGCGCGGTGAAACCATTGATCTCATCCGGGCGGTCGCGGCCGGCGACCCGACCGAGGAGTTTGACGATCAATATTTCGAGCGTGCCAATCGCCTGCTTGGCGCTTACATCAGGGAGCTGATTGGTGTTGAGCCGCCAACGATGAAGTGGATGTTAGGCGACCTTGGGCCCTGAGTTGAATCACTCCGGGGCAAGCCGACCGATGACTCGCGGGCGAAACGGGAATGCCTGGTAGACGTTTCGCAGATCATCAAGCGTCACCGCGTTGATCCGCTGCAGTTCATCTTCAAGCGACAGGTACCGGCCAGTGTACGTCCACTGCCGTCCCAGCCGTTGCATCCGCCCGGCAGGCAACTCCCCTTGGAGCGTTGCACCAGTGGCAATCTTACTGCGGACCCGGGCCAGATCGTCCTCGGTAAGCGAATCGACCAACCCCTCGATCTGCTCAAACGCCACCTGTTCGACGCGCTGCGCGTCGTCGGGCGAGCACACGTAATAGAGCATGTACTCGCCCACCCGATCGCGCCCATCGTATCCAACGCGGGCTTCCTCGGCCAAACCGGTCTCGATCAAGGCCCAATAGAGCCGCGATCCTTCCGCATCGCCGAGGATTTGAGCCAGCATCGCCGCCGGATAGCGTCGTTCGTCCTGTATGGGTGGCGCCGGCGCGGCCATGATCGCATAGTGGCGGTTCACCTTCGCCGAGCGGATCGTGAACTCGTCGTCAACACATTCGAGCGCGGGGTAGCGTCGGCGTGGCTGGGTGGTTTGCCACTGGCCGCAATCGCGTGACAGGCGCTGCACCATCACGTCGAAATCGAGCCGGCCGGCCAGCGCGACCGTGGTGTTGTCGCCCGAATACCGTCGCGTGAAATACGCCTGCATCTGGGCAGCGGTGAGGCGTTCGATCGTTTGGGGGGTCCCCAGCACGCGATGACTCAGCGGGTGGGTGCGGTAGTACGCCTCCATCGTCCGCTCATAGAGGACCCAGAAGGGTTGGTCCTCATACATCGCGATCTCTTCGAGAATGACACTCTTCTCGTCATCGAAGTCCTTCGGGCGCAAAGCCGGTCGAAGGATGTCGGCCAGGATTTCCTGGGCTCGCGGCAAATGCTCCGGCAACGCGTGCGCCCAGAATGCGGTCACCTCGCCGCTTGTGTACGCATTGTGATCGGCCCCGATTTCGTCAAACTGCCGGTCAACGTCCGCCGCCGTTCGCGTCTCGGTGCCCTTGAACATCATGTGCT
>JAPUKX010000167.1 GCA_027295435.1 Planctomycetota bacterium
TTACGCGCGGCGTGACAGACGCACCATATCCCACAGCCAGGACCAGGATGCCCACAAAGACCCAGCGCCAATGGCGGCGGGTCTTGAAGAGCGTCTTCTCACGCCTGGCGCGGTATCCGCATTCGCTGCACACCCGGCCGGGAGTGCCGCTCATGTCGTACCAGCACTTCGCGCAGCGCCTCCGGCCACGCGCGCGATCCCAGAGGAGGGCCCAAGCCGCAAGCGAGAGGCCAATGACTCCCAGCAGCCCGCCGAGAGACCAAAAGACCCAGTCCAGGTCGCTTGCGGCCATGCGCTGAGTGTACGCAGGGAGCGATTCGGCAGCAGCAGGCGCGCGGCGTCGCTCCGACCCTCGCCCTTCCGGGCGAGGCTATTGGCGGACGTACTGTTGTGGAATCAGTACCGCGGCGGCCGATATAGACCGGCCATGACAACCACCGCAATTGACCGAATCCGCGACGATCGCAAGCGGTACAATCAAGACGTTGTGGGCATCGGAAGCATCCTTCTGGAACGCGGACTGATCAGCGAGGAACAACTCGAGGGAGCGCTCGCCGAGCAGAACCGCACCGGCGAGCGGCTCGATCACGCGCTGGTGCGGCTGGGGTTCGTCAGCAGCACCGATGTGTTGGAGGCGATCGGGCAGCAGTTCGCGCTACCGATCGTGGATCTCAAAACGATCGAGGTTGACGAAGAGGTCTTACAAACGCTTCCGGCCAAGCTTGTGTTCAAGCAGCGGTGCGTCCCGATCGGGCGCAGCAACGGCACGCTGCGGGTGGCCACGTGTGATCCTTTTGAGCTGACCGCGTTCGATGAGCTTCGGCTGCTGACGGGCATGTCGATCGAGCTGGTGCTGGCCGACGAGCGGGACATTCGGAAATTCATTCGCACCCACTACGGCGTGGCCGGCGACACGCTGGATGAGCTGGCCGGGCAAGCCGAAGCGCCGGAATCGGAGTTCGCCGCCACGGACACCGACGAGATCGAACAGGCCCAGGAAGCCAGCGTCATCAAGCTCGTCAACGATCTGCTCGTCGAGGCGATCCGCGAGCGGGCCACGGACGTCCACATCGAGCCCTATGAAGACACGCTGATGATCCGCTACCGCATCGACGGGGTGCTCGGCCACGCCGGCGTCCCGCCAACCGTCAATCGTTTCCGCAACGCGATCATCAGCCGCATCAAGATCATGGCCAACCTCAACATTGCCGAGAAGCGCCTGCCACAGGATGGCCGGATCAGCCTTCGGCACGAAGGCCGGGAATACGACCTGCGGGTGTCGGTGATTCCGATGCTCTTCGGCGAGGGCGTGGTGCTGCGCATCCTCAACAAGAGCGCGAAGATGTTCGAGCTGAAAGAGCTCGGCATGACCGAGGCAAATCTTCAGCGGTGGGATGAGCTGATCAGCCACCCGCACGGCATTCTGCTCGTCACCGGCCCGACCGGCTCGGGTAAGTCAACCACGCTCTACGCGACGCTGGCCCGAATCGTCAGCGACGAGGTCAAAGCGATCACGATTGAGGATCCGGTGGAGTATCACGTGGACGGCGTGAATCAGATCCAGGTTCAGCCGCAGGTGGGTCTGACCTTCGCTGCGGGGCTGCGCGCCTTGCTTCGCCACGACCCGGACATCCTCATGATCGGCGAGATCCGGGACCTGGAGACTGCCGAGGCCGCGGTACAGGCATCGCTGACCGGGCATCTGGTGCTCTCCACGCTACACACCAACGATGCCACGGGAGCGCTCACGCGCCTGCTGGATATGGGCGTGGAGCCGTTCCTGGTGGCCAGCTCGTTGCAGGCTGTGCTCGCTCAGCGATTGGTGCGGCGAATCTGCACGGCGTGCAAGACGCCGTACACGCCCCAGCCCAGCGAGCTGCCGCCGCAATTCACGCTCGACGGTCAGACGCAGCTGTATCAAGGCCGCGGGTGCCGGGAGTGTCGAAACACCGGGTACCGGGGGCGCATCGGCATCTATGAGCTTCTTGTAATCAGCGAGCACACGCGGGAGCTGGTCATGGCCAGGGCCAACGCCGGGCGTATCGCGCGCGCCGCGATCGAGGCGAGCGAGCTGACACTGCTTCACGATGCCGGCTTCGAGAAGATCCGCTGCGGCGCTACGACCGTCTCGGAGGTCCTGCGGGCAACCAAAGCCTAGGACCGCCTCACGCGGCGACTCTGGCTGATGACATCCGCCTTCAAGACGGATCTCTTTGTAACCTCTCGGTGTTCTCGGTGTCCCTATCAGGCATGAGCTGGGCTTGCGTGCAGACCTTCGTGATTCGATCGACCCGAAGAGTTGAAGTTTAGCCCCCGCACCTAGAGCAGCGCCATGCGACAACGCCACGCGCGGCCTGGCGGCCGCAGCTAAACAAGAGCACCGATGACCACGACGCAAACACAAACAATCATTGATTCCACCGCCCGACCGCGGCCGATGTTCAAGATCGCCGACCTGGCGGTGTCATTCGATTCCGCCGGCGGGCGCGTCGGGGCGGTTGACGGCCTGAGCCTCGCGATACATCCGCGACAGACCGTGGCCCTGGTAGGTGAGTCCGGCTGCGGCAAATCGGTCACAGCCATGACCGTGTTGCAACTGATCCCCCGCCCGCCGGGGCGATTCGATCGCGGCACGATCCTCTTTGAAGGACGCGATCTGCTTTCGCTGACCGAAAAACAAATGCTCAAGGTACGGGGCGGCCAGATCGCCATGATCTTCCAGGAGCCGATGACCAGCCTCAACCCCGTCTACACCATCGGCGATCAGATCATCGAGGCCGTCGGGCTGCACCAGAAGGTCAGCCAGAAAGAAGCGGTCGAGATCGCCGTCGCAGCGATGAACGATGTAGGCATCCCCAAGCCCGCCCAGCGGCTTCGCGCGTAT
The DNA here is from genome assembly GCA_027295435.1 of Planctomycetota bacterium. GTDB lineage: Bacteria > Planctomycetota > Phycisphaerae > Phycisphaerales > SM1A02 > JADFFQ01. The sequence goes on from JAPUKX010000167.1 coordinate 2,885, forward strand.
CCACACCAGTTCTCCGGCGGGATGCGGCAGCGAGTGATGATCGCCATGGCCCTGGCGTGTCAGCCCAAGCTGCTGCTGGCCGACGAGCCCACCACCGCGCTTGACGTGACGATTCAGGCCCAGATTCTCGAATTGCTTGCTGATCTTCAGCGCGACCGCGACATGGCCATGATGCTGATCACCCATGATCTGGGCGTGGTCGCGGAGAATGCAGACGTGGTTTGCATGATGTACGCCGGCCGGGTCGTCGAGTATGCCACGGTCTATGACCTGTTCGAAAAGTCGCACCACCCATACACCCGCGGCCTGTTCAAGTCGATGCCCAAGCTCGGCGAGGTCAAGCACCGGCTTACGACCATCGATGAGGTGACCAACGACCCCGACCAGTTCAAGAAGCTGCCTGGTTATGAGAAAGGAATCGTGCCCTGGTGGCCGGTGATGGAGCCGCCGGATGACCTGGCCAAATCGCCCGGCGTGGCGGATTCCGTGCTCTATGAGATCGAACCGGACCACTGGGTCGGCTGCTGGCGAACGCAATTCCTCGAACATCACCCCTCTCGCCGCCCAGACATCGCGTTTCGACGCGATGATCTCGCATAGAGCGACCGTTGGGTTTCACATAGCCCGCCACTTGTGGCGGGTGGTGGTTCATCATGATTTGGGTATCGACCCCGGGCAAGCCTGGGGCTATGTGTGCCAGGGCGCGACACCTCGCTTGCCTCATTCGCCGGCGCCGGTGGGGGCACTTGTGTGCTTGGGCTGCGTGTCCTGAAGAATCGCGTAGGCGACGTGCGTGACACAACTGTTGATGCGCTTCAGGTGCGTGAGCAGATCGAGGTGGATGGCGCTGGTCTCGTGTGATTCGACCAGGCCGGCGTTGAGCCGGGCAAAATGCCGGTCCCGCAGTTCCCGCTCGTATTGATCGATCCGCTGCTTGTGGCGGAGCAGTTGCTGGGCCAGGGCGCGGTCGCGGGTGGTGAAGGCGGTCTCAGCAATGACCACGTTCTCGGAGACCTTGCAGTAGAAATCCTTGAGCTCCTCGGCCCCCTCTTTGGAGAACTCGGCCCCGAGGCGGATTTTTTTCAGCACCAGCTCGCTGATGTTCTTGTCGATGATGTCGCCGATTGTCTCCACCTCGGCCAGATACCGAAGCAGGCGCATCTGTTCGTCGGCGTCGTACTCGCCAGCCTCTTCTTTAGCCAACCGGGTGAGGAAGCGCTTGACCTCGGTGTCCAGCAGATCGACTTGATCGTCGCGCACGGCCACGTCGCGAGCAAGCTTCTCGTTGCCGGTCTCCAGCGCCGCCCAGACATCGCGGAGCATGGCGCGGATGATCTCGGACATGTGGGTGATCTCGCGCAACGCCTGGCCCATAGCCAGGGCCACGCCGCCGATGGGCCCGTTACTGATGTATTTGGGACCGAAAGCCTTGCGCCTCTCGGGGGGCGGTGTGGGAACCACGCGCTCCAGAAGTGAGCTCACCACGCCGACCAGAGGCAGGCCGACCGCTGCCAGGACGATGTTGAAGCCGCTATGGACGCCGGCGATCGCCAAGCCGAACGACTCGGGCCCGGGGTTGGGCAGACGGTCGCCCAGCAGATTCAGAGCCACCAATGCCAGTCCGGCCAACATCAGTTTCAGCAGCAGATTGCCCAGCGCCAATCGCCGGGGCTCGATCACCCGCCAGCCGACGATGAGCGTGGTCACCGCGAGCCCCACGTTGGCGCCCAGCACAACAGGGACGGCGAGTTTGAAGCTGACCGCTTCGGATACCCCCAGGCCGATGACCAGGCCGATGGTGGCCGTGCTGGACTGAAGGGCCATCGCTAACATCGCCGCGAAGATCGCCAGCAGCACCGCGTGCTCGGTGAGGTTCTCGAAGTTGATGACCGCCCACAGGCCGTTTTGCATGTCCACGGTTTCCGCCGCGCGCTTCATGATGTCGATGGCCAAGAGGATGAATCCGAGGCCGAGCAGTACCTGGCCGATTCCACGACTTCGCGGACTCTTGGTGAACTGAAACAGCGCCACGCCCCCCAGCACCACGATCGGTGCGAGCTGTTCCTGCTGAAGCGCAATGAGCAGGACCATGATGGTCAGGCCGATGTTGGCTCCCAACACAATGGTGAGCATCTGCCGGGCGGTGAGGTGGCCGGCCTGGACCGTGTGCACCGCCAGCAGCGACATGGTGGTGCTGGAAGGTGCGACGAGGGAAACGGCAATGCCGGCCAGGAAGGAGAAGCCGCGACGCGCCGCCAGCCGGTGCATCCACGTGCCCAGTCGCCGGCCGAACAGCCGGTCCAAACCCTTGCGCAGGTAGCGCACGCCGAAGACCAGCAAAGCCACGCCGCCGATGATCGTCAGAAGGTTCAACAAGTCGCCATGCCCCACACCTACTTCGGCGGCCCGACAGCGTCGCTGGGGTTTATTTGTCTATTTTCAGAGGTGGTGCGGGCGAACGACTATTGCGCCCGCTACGGCCTTGAGGCCCCGTCCGTGGCGATTGCCGCCACACACGCCCACCTCACGCGTCATCGAGCGACTCGGGCTCAATGTTCGCGGCTTCGCCGGCCAGCTTGTTCCGGACGTATTTTTTCATCCATGTCTCGAAGGACCTGCCGGCCGCGGTGTCCTTGCCGGAGAATCGGACCTGAGCGATATCGTCGTAGGGGATGGTGACGCGCTGCCCGCCGTTGGTGGGAATGATGCGGATCTTCGAGTCGCTGAGCGTGGCTGCGGATGTGCGATCGAAGACATAGCCTTGGATCGATTCGCCGGTGGACTTTCGCGTGATAGTGACGTCTCCGCGATAATCGAGCGCCTCATCGAGGGCGCGGCGCAGCTCATGGGGATTGGAGGCATCGCAGGCCAGTCCCTGCAGAGTGACCCGATTGTCGGGGGATTTGTCGGACATGTATCAGCCAAGTAGGGCCCGCTGTGCGAGCCAATGGGGGCGGTGCGCACAGCGCACCCTACGCGTATGGGAGCATGGTATCAGCATGGTGCGTTGTCACCCAGAACAGCGTGAAGGAGCTTGCCCGCTCGTTCGTAGATCCCCGGGGCCCGGCTCTCGCGCGGCCCGGCAACGTTGAGGATTCGAATCTTGTTTTCGGCCAACCACGCAGCAACCATCTCTGCGGCCGATGTATTGTCAGGACTGACAATCAAACAGGGCTTGGCGAGTGAGGCGGCGAAGTCACGGGTCAGGGCGGTGCCGCCGGTGAGCTCGTCGCAAGCGATGATAAGGGTACCGTCGGCGTCGCGAACGTTGAACTGGGTGCGCTGGGCCGGATCGGCCAGAGGCGTTTCGGTCAACGGATAGACGTTTGCGATCGGCCCCTGTTCGCTGGCTCGACCCTTGGGGCACCAGCCGCCGCAGGGCAGGTCGAGCTTGATCGCCACGTCCAGAGCCGCCCGATCGACGCCGGTCTGTCCGCCGGAGATGATCCTCTCGAGCATCAGGGATCAGGAGTCAGGAATCAGGGGTCAGGGGTTAGGGGTTAGGGGTTAGGGGGCGCGGGTGAGGAATCGGCTTGTGGGCTCAGCTCGCGCCCGGTGTTGGGGTCGAGCAGCTTCCAATGAAACGCCTTGATGAGCCTGGCGAGCACCAACCAGCCGATCTCCTCCTCCGTGACCGTCACCAGCATCTGGGTGATGGGATTCTGGTTGGGGGTCAGTTCGATCTGAATGCCCGGCCCGTGCAGCACGTCGTCGGCGCCGTTGTGTTCCGGGGAGGTGTTGCAGTCAGCCAGATTGCGCAGGATTTCGCGGCGAGGGCCGATGGGCGCCAGCCCGCTTCCCTCGGCCGGCTCCTCACGGGAGAGGATGACGAACTGTCGGGGGGCATCGGTCTGGTCGGTGATGGATTCGGCTCCAGCCATCACGGCGCTCGCCTCGATGACTGGGGTGGTCGAGTCAAGGTTGAGCTTCCGGATCGTCTGCTTCGCGGCCTCCGTCTGCAGCCTCTTGGAGCAGTCGGACCAAGGTCTCCACCAGTCGCTGCAACGGCACCGGCTTGACGAGATACGCGTCCACGCCCATCGACTCTGCGTAGGCCAAATGGCGCTTGCCCTGGTTAGCGGTGATCATCACGATCACCGGCGGGTCGGGTTCCTGTTTGATCGTCTCGAGCACCAGGAATCCGGACCGCTTCGGAAGCATCATGTCCAACACGATGGCGTCGGGGGCACCGCTGCGACACGCGCTCACAGCGGTGTTGCCATCAACGACCATCGTGGTCGTCGCGCCCTCGGCCCGCATCGCCAGGTCGATGCTGCTGAGGATGTCCTCATCGTCGTCAACGATGAGGATCTTCTTGCCTTGAAGTCGTGCGGTCGGCATAGTAGGCCATGATCGGTAAGGGAAACCGGCAAGAGTCCCGAAAGAACGGAAGTGTAGCGTCCGCGACGAGCCGCGACGGTAAGGAAGCGGACGCACCGACGCCGGGGGCTTCCGCGCGCGGCTCGTTAGGATCGCTACACGTTGGCTGCAACTGCTCTAAGTATCCCCGCTAGGACCCGCTGGTCAACGTCGGGCCGTGAGATCCCGTTCTCGTGCGGCCTCGTTTGACCGCTGCACAATCAAATCAATATCCGTCTGGGTCAGCCAGGGCAGCGAGTGCAGCTTGGCGATCAATCGGCTGGGCACCGGCCGGCCGAGGCGTTCGTGCCGGGGGCGGCTCTTCCAGCGGCGGTGCACCCAGAGATACTGGTCCGGGGCGCTGCGGATCATCTGCTCCATGGCCCGGTTATACCGCGCGGTGATGTAGAAGAGCGGGTCGGGCTGATCGACCCAATCCTGGGGACTGATGACGTCCGCACACGTCAGCTCGTACTTGAACCGCCCGTCCAGCCGCCGAGCGAAGCCCGCAACGATCGGCACGCGGTACCGCATGGCCAGCAGGCCGATCGACTTATAGCTGGAGGCGAGTCGCCCGAAGAACGGCACAAAAAGGCCCTGGTCACCGGCATTCTGATCGGCGATAAATGCCACCCGCCCCCCCGACTCCAGAACACCCTGCAGAATCGGAGTGGCACCCCACTTGGTGATGATGCGCATGCCCCGTGCCTCGCGGATGTCCATGACCCAACGGTTCAGCAGCGGGTTGTCCAAGGGTCTGGCCAGGGCATACAGCGGATAGCCGATCACCGCCAGCGTGTACCCGAGCAACTCCCAGTTGCCGAAGTGCCCGGTAAGGAAGATCAGCGGTTCCCCGCGGACCAGTCGATCCATCACGCCTCTGAGGGGGCCGATGCGCACGTAGCTCGGCCAGGACGAAACCGTGATGCGGCGAGGCATGATCACTGCATCGACCATGAACAGTTGAAACATGTGGCGCAGCGAGCGCTCGGCCACCTCCGCGACGCGTTCGGCCGACCAGGTGGGAAAGCTCAGGGCGATGTTGCGCTTGGCGCGCTGCTGATGCCTGAGGCTGAAGCGGTAGAACAGCGAGCCGACGTCTGCGGCGGTCTGAAGGTTCTGCTCGACGCTGAAGCAGTGCATGAACCCGGCAACTGCCCGCAGCGCCAAGTACTGGCTCCATACGACGATCGCTGGTTGGTTCCTGGCCACAGTCGCTGCTTCGCTCTATCGAGTCTAGCGATTCGGATCTCTCGCGGCGGGGCAGGCCCGCCCGCGAAACAACGATCATAGCCCCGCATGAATATGCGGGGGAATTGCGCAACAATGCAAGCCCGCGGAGATGCATCCGCGGCTATGAACGTATCGCAGTGCGCTTGCGCTGTGAGCTGACCTTACCGCTCGGTGTGCCCGATGAGGATGAAGAAGCGGTTCGAGTTGAGCACGGGAATCTGGGCTTCGCGGGCCTGGGTGAACAGCTCCTGGTACTGTTCATGCGCGCGGCGCTTGCGAACCCAATCGTCGATCTGGAACTGTGAGGCGTTCGCGGCCAGCGGCGGAGGCAGTGGCGGCGCGACACCCATCACCAGGAAGTCCAGATCGCCCGGAAGCTGCTCGCCGGTCACCACGGACCCGCCCCAGTCGATGATGAGGCTTCGCAGATACTCCGCATCGCCTTCAGACGGCCTGCCGTCACCGTCAACGTCGAACTTGCCGTGCACGAGGAATCGAAAGACGTAATTGGGGTCGTAGACGGCGTTGGCGATCACATCGTTGCGGACCACCGGCCGCCCGGGGACGGACCGCGTGATCTTACAGGTTGAGGTGGTGTCGGCGACTCTGATCACCTGCAGGCTCGCCTTGCCGCGCGGCAGGTCGCCGGTGTTCGGATTCACCCTGATCGCCGAGTCGCGGTCATACACCTCAAACGTCATGCCCAGGACCATTCGGTGTTTCCTGCCGCGGTCGATAAAGACCTGGTCGCTTGATCCGGCGGCGTCGATGATGTGACCGTCCACGAGCATGGCGGGGTTCTTCGCCCGCAGGCGGGACTTACTCAAGATCGCCTGCAACTCGTCCACACGTCCCTTCAGCGACGCGACCTGCTGGTACAACGTATCCTTCTCGTTCTCAAGGCCGGCGATCTGACCTTCGAACTCGTCACGCATTCGGTCGATCGCGCCGAAGTAATCGTTCTTCACCTCGTCAACCTCGAGGCGATACTCCTCGGCCGCCTCGCCATACTTGGCGATCCCGCTGCGCACCGCGTCGAGCTCCTCCAGGTGATCTTGTTTCACCTGGTCCGCGCGGGCGCGAAGCTCCGATATTTCGTTCCCCCGGTCGGTGAGCTTGGTGGTGAGGCTGTCCAGATCGTTTTTTGTGTTCCTGAGATTCTGTGCGCGCGTCTGCAGGACGTTCCTGACGCTCTCGCCTTCCTGTGGCACGCCGAAACGCACAAGCTCACTTTGCAGTGCAGCGAACGTGTTGCCGGGATTGCCGGAGACGTACCCCATCAGCTCCTGATACTCGCGCTGCAGTTGTTGCACGACTGAGGGCCCGTGCTCGGCTTTGGCTACCAGCGCCTTGATCTGGTCACGGTTCTGCTGTTCGCGCGTGACGAATTTCGCAAGGGCGGCTTGTGCTTCCACATTGGATTGTGCGGCCTTGGTCTGGCCGGTGTAGAACACGATCGACAGTATCAGCAGAAAAACGGCGCAGAGCACGAACACGACCAGTGATACCACGACGCCGGTCCCAGCGGTTGAACGTGCGGCCATCGGTCTCTACCTCCCAATCGGGTCGAATTTACCTTCGCCTCGGCCGGCTATCGGACCGGCCGGGACCACCAATAGAAGCCGAGAATCGGCAAGGCCAGTCAGTCTCCTGCCGTACGCCCGCCCGGTCAAGCCCCACCACAGCGCGGCGGCCGCCGACGGAATCTCGCCCCGGCAGGCTTTACGCACGAAGATCGGCCACGGTTGCCGGGCGCGTGGCGTAGTGGGTGCATCGGCGGGCTGATTCATTCGCGCTGTCGGGCCCCCGCATACTCATGCGGGGCGATGATCGCTGTTTCGCAGGCTTTGGCGCCGGGCGGCCCTCGGCGGTAACGAACGAATCAGGATCAGACCACGTGTTGGGCCGCTCGGGGGGAGTGTTCGATCCGCCTCACCGGCTCAACCCCAGGTGCTCCAGATACGCGTCCATCCGGGGCTCCCGGCCGAGGTACTCCCTCACCAGGTCCAGACCGTCCATGGCCCCACCGCGGGCGAGGATCGTTCTGCGGTAGTACAGCCCCGCTTCGGGGTCGAGCAGGCCCAGTTCCTTGAACCGCCCAAACATGTCGCAGGCATACACCAGCGACCACTGATAGCCGTAGTAGCCCGCCTGATACCCGGTCAGATGGCCGAACGCAGCTTGGAAGTACGTCTGGGGAACTTCCTCGTACAGCTCGACCTCGCTGAAGAGCTCAGCCTGAATCTTGGTGGTATCCACCTCGCCGTCGGGATCGGTGTGATAGGCCAGATCCACCAGGCCGTAGTAGAACTGATGCTCGGCGAGCATTCCCGAGCCCAGGTGGCGGGCCTTGATCATGCCGTCAAGAAGGTCCTGCGGAAACGGCTCGCCGGTCTCATAGTGACGGGCGAACGTTTTTAGCACGTCGGCATCCCACACCCAGTTCTCGAACATCTGCGACGGCGCTTCCACGAAGTCCCGCTCCACGCCGGTTCCGGCAAATCGAAAGTAGCGGGATTCGCTGAGGATTGTGTGCAGGCAGTGGCCGAACTCATGGAAGAATGTCTCGACCTCGTCATGGGTGAGTAGCGACGGCCGCTGCGGGGTCGGCTCACTGAAGTTGCAGACCAGCGCCGCCACCGGCTTGGTGACCGTACCGTCGGACCAGACCTTGTGCTGAGCCAAGCCCCATTGCGCAGCGTGGCCGTACTTGTTCTCCCGGGGATGCAGATCGACATAGAACTCACCCAACATCTCGCCGGTGACCTTGTCCCACACCTCGAACAGGCGGACGTTCTCATGCCAGATCGCCCGGCCCTCGGACACGGCATGCTCCGTCACCTCGCGGTACTCAAGCCCGTATAGGGACTGGGTGATCGAAAACAGCCCGTCAATGACCCGGTCAAGCGGCAGGTACTCGCGCACCTTCTCCGGATCTACCGCGTACTTGGTCTTCTTGAGATAGTTCAAGTAGAAAGAGCTGTCCCAGGGAGAGAGCGTTGCGTTGGGATCGCCGGTGTGCTCGCGCTTGGCGGCGGTCAGTTGGGCAGCGTCCAGGAGCGCCTTTTCTCGCACCAACGGCCGCAGCCTGTCATAGAACGCTCGGACAGCGTCGGCATTCTTGGCCATTTTGACCTCGATCTCGAAGTCGGCCGGATGGGCATACGCCAACAGTTGGGCCGCTTCGGCGCGGAGCTTGAGGATGTGCTCCAACACGCCGACGTTTCTCCGCCCGCCCCGGCGCTTATACGACAGCCAGACCTTCTTGCGGGTGGTCTCGTTGTCGCAATAGTCCAGGATCGGCAGGAACTGGGGATAGGACATTCCGACGAGGTAGATGTCTCCCGATTGCTTGAGGCTGGGGTTATCGAAGAACTCTTCGGGCAGGCCGCTGAGCTCCCCGCGGGTCAGGGGCACAACCGTCTCCTCCGCACGGATGTTCTTCTCGAACTCGATGCTGAGCCGCGTGATGTCCTTCTCGACCTCGGTGAGCTTGTGGCGGTCTTGCACCGACAGGTTCATTCCCGCCCGGCGGAAGTCGCGCATCGTG
>JAPUKX010000168.1 GCA_027295435.1 Planctomycetota bacterium
CACGCGCGAAGGTCGGGTCGATTGCCTCGGCCTGTGAGCAAGGCGGCAGGCGAGGCTTATGGGCGCAGCATCGGGCGGGCGTCAGCGTCTTCGACCCTTGCGAAGGTATCCGCCGGTAAATCGCGTGAATCCCAAGGCATCCGCGCCAGGCGGCTTGCACAGACCATGGTCGAAACTCGCGAGCGTCTTCAACAGAGTTCCGACGTTGCGCGTCTCAGGTCATCGGCCCAGGAGGCGTCGCGATCGGAGTCGCCGATCGTTGAGGTTGCCGGCCGTCGTCCGGAGACGGCGAAGGAGTCACGTGAGCCCAGATCACGGCTTGAGCCGGCGGACCCACCATCAAGTCCTCCCCGGGATCGCAAGGTCTCAAAGTTGCCGCCGCCTCCTCGCCGTGCGGACGAAGGCCTGCGGGCGCCGGTGGCCCGTCGGTTCATTCTCACGCCCGCCGACGCGGCGCCCAGCAACGCGGCGACGGCGGTCGCGCACCCCTTGCAGCAGCAGGAAATCGCTGTCCCAGCGAGAAGCACACGGCGGGAGCCCGTGGAATTGTTTGTAGAAGACGACCCATCGCGTGTTGAGCGAGCCGCTGGCCCCACCAGCGCCACGATGCAGCGGGAGCTGGATGCAATCAAGACCATGGTCGGTCAAGTCCTTCAGCGACAAACGCTTGGGCGAGCAACCGTCACACGTCCGATGCCCGCGAAGCTCTTCGACATCTATATGGCGTTGCTCGCACAGGACCTGTCGGAGGAATTGGCTGACCAGCTTATCAGCGATGTGCGCGACGAGCTGGATGGCGAAGCTTGTGAGGACGAATCGGCTGTGCGCGAACGCGTATTGCATCACCTGGCTGCGCTGATCGGTGTTGCGGAGCCTGATTTTGCGCCTCGCAGGGCGGATCAGCGCCCGTTGACGATCGCTGTGATCGGGCCGACCGGCGTGGGCAAGACGACCACGCTGGCCAAGCTTGCCGCACTATTCAAGTTGCGCCATCACCGGAAGGTCGGCTTGGTGACGTGTGATACCTACCGCATCGCGGCGGTCGATCAGCTTCGCACCTACGCGAATATCATCGGTCTACCGCTCAAGATTGCGCTGACACCGTCTGAAATGGCCCAGGCGGTCCATTCTCTTGGCGACTGCGAGGTGATCTTCATCGATACCGCCGGTCGGGGCCAAAACGACCACGCCCGGATCGACGAGCTGAGACGGTGTTTGGCGGCCGCGGAGCCGCATGAAGTGCATCTGGTGCTTTCCAGCACCGCCAGCGAAGGTGTGTTGCTTCGGGAAGCCGAGGCGTTCGACGAGGTCGGACCCGATCGGATCGTCCTCACCAAACTTGATGAAGCGGTGAGCTTCGGCGTGCTCATCAACGTGATACACAAGGTGGGCAAGAAGTTGAGCTTCATCACGACCGGCCAGGAGGTCCCGGAGCATATTGAGGTCGGCCAAGCAAGGCGTCTCGCCGAGCTGGTGTTAGGAGCCGAGGTCCACAAGTGAACGACCAGGCGACGAAACTGCGGAATCTGGTGCAGCGGAGCGCAAGCCCGCCGACGGGCATGATTGTTCCATCAGCGGTTCGCGATCGATCGTCCAACTCGCCGCGGGAGGTGGCGAGTCATGGCAGGATTGTGTCAGGATTCGGTCTGCGAATGGGCCAACCGCAGCGACGGCGCATGCCCAACAAGCTTGCCCGGGCCATCGCGGTGACCTCGGGAAAGGGCGGAGTCGGCAAGACCAATCTCGCGGTGAACCTGGCCGTATGCCTTGCCCGTCTGGGTCAGCGGGTCTGCTTGCTGGATGCCGATTTGGGTCTGGCCAATGCTGATGTGCTTTGCAACCTGACGCCGCGGCTGACACTGGAGCATGTGGTGTGCGGGCAGTGCCGTCTGGCCGAGGCTGTGCTGGCTGCTCCGGGCGGCTTCTGTTTGATTCCCGGCGCCAGTGGGGTCGCCCGATTGGCCGACCTGGACCACGAATCCCGCCGAGCCCTGCTTGAGCAGCTGGTGGCTCTGGAGCGAGCAGCCGACACCGTGATCATCGACACCGCCGCCGGCGTGACCGCCAACGTCCTCGCGTTTGTCGCCGCAGCCCAGCGGGTGGTCGTCACCACCACGCCCGAGCCGACCGCGATGACGGATGGATACGGGATCATCAAGGCTTTGGTCTCTAAGGCTGCAGCCGCGCGGATCGACTTGGTGGTCAACATGGTCGGCTCCGAAGCCCAGGGCGAGGCTGTCTTTGGACGAATAAATCGGGTGAGCCGGACATTCCTGAATCGGTCGCTGGAGTTTGCGGGGTCCATTCCAATGGATCCAGCGGTGCGTGAGGCGGTGCAGCAGCGGGTGCCTTTTGTGTTATATGCGCCCCAGAGTCCGGCCACCGCAGCGATGCACCGGCTGGCCCGCCGAATCGCCGGCTTGGAAGAGCCGCCCAACGGCCAGGGCTTCTTCTCGCGGCTGACGGCGTGGTTTGCCTCCAGTCAAGACAAGCGTGATTACCTCGGTTGATATTGATTGGCGATTATGATGTGTCGATACCAACAGATTGGCCAAAGCCCATGTGTTGACGCCCCTGGGCAGGCATTGCGAGGGAGAAGACCCCGATGACGGGCGTGCTGAGCACTGTCCTCGCCGGATGCTTCGCCATGGCTGCGTTTGCGGTGGCGATCCTGGCCGGTCTGGCCGGAGGCAATAGCCCGGCTTCGATCCTGCTGAGAGCCTTGATCGCGATGATCGTGTGCTATCCGGTGGGGCTGATGATCGGATTGGCTGTTCAGCGTGTCGTTTCCGATCAACTCGAGGCGCAGCAGAAGGCAATCGACGATGAGGATGAGGCGAAGCCCGCGGAAGCGTCGGCGACCGAACAAAGCACAGAGAACGCAGAGGATGCCGAGGATGTGATCGTAGTTTGACGTGCAGCTTGTGTCCGGTAGCCATCGTGAGGTATATTGAAGAGGTGTTCTGCTAGGGAGTGGCAGGACGGCTGAAAAGCCAAGGTCAAGGAGTCGACCGACATGCCGAAGACAAAAACGAAGCCCTCCACGGCGAGTCGTAAGAAGACGACCGCTTACCCCGCCGCCAGAACTTCCACCTCGCTGCACGAGACGCCGGTCGAGGAAGTCTGGCGAAGGTACAAGAAAGCCGGCTCGGATGAACTCCGAAACTTCCTGATCGAACATTACCTCCACCTCGTCAAGAGCACCGCAGAGCGGATGCACATGCGCTTGCCCGGGGAGGTCGATGTTGAGGATCTCATGTCGGCCGGCTTGTTCGGGCTGATGGACGCGATCGATGCATTCGACCTTGAACGGGGCGTGAAGTTCGAGACATACTGCACACAGCGAGTCCGAGGGGCGATCTTCGATGAGCTTCGGGCCATGGACTGGGTGCCTCGCCTGGTTCGTTCCCGTACCGCCAAGATCGAGCGGGCGCGCAAGGCTCTGGAGATGAAGATGGGCCGGCAACCCACTGACAAGGAAGTGTGCAAGCAGCTGAAGGTGTCCAGGGCGGAGTACAAGAAGCTGCAGAAAGATTCCAAGCCGGTCAACGTTGTGTCGCTGAACCGCAAGTGGTTCGAAACCGATTCGAGCAAAGATATTCGTGAGATCGATGTGATCCAGGACAAGCGCCAAGAGGACCCGATTACTGCCCTGCACAAGCGTGATCTCAAGCTGCTGATGACCAAGGGGCTGTCGCGGGCCGAGCGACTCATCGTCATTCTCTACTACTACGAGGAGATGACGATGAAGGAGATCGGCATGACGCTGGACCTCTCCGAATCGCGCGTCAGTCAGATGCACAGCTCGATCCTGGCTCGGCTCCAGGCGCAGATGCAGTATCGGGCCAAGGAGTTCTGAACGAACAGCTCACTTCGGTCGCGTAGGTGGGCTTCTTTGGGCCCCCGGGCAACCAGGCTGTAGAGGCCTCGGCGCCCCGGAGGTATCGGGACACTGCGGCTGGCGGTTCGCCTGCCAATGGTTGCCCGTTGTCACTCTACGACGCTTGACTGAGCCGCTCAGACGGCCGATATCCGTGTGGCATCCTGCGCGCCACACCGGTGGCTGGTTATCGGTTCGCCCCAACGGGTTGGGACCGGAGGTCATGGCATGTCCCCGACGAGTGGACTGAAGGTCCGACAACACCAGCGCCACGAGATTGAGCTGCCGGTCGAGTTCGTGGTCTGTGAAGAGCATCGCAACCAGGTGCGGTTCAGCGCGTCGTCGGGGGCCGTGGATCACCACACCGTGCGCGGCAGGTCCATTGATGTTAGCCCCGGCGGCATCGGGATCGTGTGCCGGCAGTTCATTCCGCGAATGTGTGAAGGATCGCTTCGATTGCTCAATCCCACGCCGGTAGGGACCAGCAGCGACGGTACGCCGATTCTTGAGGTTGCCTTCGAACATCGGGTGAAGGTCCGCCGCGTACGGATGGACGGCCGCGAGCCGACGTATCTGGTCGGTCTGGCCTTCACCGATCCCGAAACCGTCGATCCAGATATCGGGGATCGCATCTCAATGCTAGCCAAGCGGATGAATGCTGAGGCCCCTGCGAGCTCGCCACGTTCGGGAGAACCTGATGTCTAATCAGGATGTCTTTCTGGAAGGGGCGCTCCTGGAGGAGGGGCGGATCAACCGCAGCCAGTTGGAGGATGCGCGCCGCTACTGCATCGAGCAAGAGGTGGACCTGGTCGATGCGCTGATTCTCACCGAGGCCATCAGCAGCCACGATATCGCTCTGGCCAAAGCGGGCATTTGCGAAGCCCCGTTTGTTGATCTGGCTGAGTACGAGGTGTGCTTTGCGAACACCCGCCTTGTCCCTCGGGCAATGGCGGAGCGCTATGACGTGTTTCCGCTGTTCCTCATCGACGACGTTCTCACATTGGCGATGGACGATCCGCTGAACCTTGAGGCGATGGATCAGGTTCGGCAGTTCGCCAGGTGTGAGGTCGACGCGGTGTTGTGCGATCGCGAGCGGCTTCGGCCGCTCATCGCCCGAGCATACAGCCTCAGCCACGCTGAGGATGCGCATGTCGAAGCTCAGCCGCCGGAGGCCGAGATCCACGCTGCCCAACACGATCCCGCTCATCCGGTGGTGGCGGCGGTTAACCAGCTATTGGCCGACGCCGCCGATGAGAGCGCGAGCGATGTGCACATCAACCCCGATGAGTATGACCTGCGGCTGCGATACCGTATAGACGGCGTGCTTCATGAGCGCCAGGGCCCGCCGCTGTCCATGCACGCGGGCATTGTCCAGCGCATCAAAGTCATGGCGAACCTTGATCTGACGCAGACTCGCCGGCCGCAGGATGGGAAGTTCCGCTTCGCTCACGACGGCGTTCAGATCGATGTGCGCGTGTCGACGATACCCACGGTCTGCGGCGAGAACGTCGTGTTGCGGCTGTTGTCGAGTTCGCAGGTGATTGTCGATTTCCACGAACTGGGCGTCCCCGCCCGCATGGCCAGCGATCTTGAAGAGCTCATCGGCCGGCCGTACGGGATGCTGCTGGTGACCGGCCCGACCGGATGCGGCAAGACGACCACCCTGTACTCGGTCTTGGACAAGCTCAACGATCCATCTCGCAACATTATGACCATTGAGGATCCCGTGGAGATTCGTCTCCCGTACGTGCGGCAGATCCAGGTGCACAATGAGATCGGGTTCACGTTCGCACCCGCGTTGAGATCGATTCTCCGACAGGACCCTGATGTGGTTCTAGTCGGCGAGATCCGTGATAACGAGACGGCCACGATTGCCCTGCAGGCAGCCCTGACCGGGCACATGGTCCTTTCCACGCTGCATACCAACGATGCGCCCGGCGCCGTGGCCCGACTGCGCGACTTCGGCCTGCCCTCGTTCGTCATCAACTCCGCGGTTCTGGGTGTGGTGGCTCAGCGCCTGGTGCGCAGGGTGTGCCAGAACTGTGTCACTCAGGACTCGATCGATGACCTGATCCGCCACCATTTCGGGCTGGGGGAGCAGACCTCGGGGTTTGTTCGCGGCAAGGGATGTCCGCGCTGCGGACAGACGGGATTTCGCGGACGGATCGGCGTCTTTGAGCTGCTGCGGTTTACTCCTCCCATTCAAACCCTGATCGAGGAGGAGGGATCGACGAGGCAGATTTGCGATTCTGCGATCCGCGACGGCATGCGCCAAATGTGGCAGGACGGCTTGGAGAAGGCGCGCCTGGGTCAGACCACGCTACGGGAGGTCGCCAAGGTCGCCGCGGTGATGGTCACGGCCGGCCAGCCGCAGTCGGCGAGGAGGAGTGCGTGAGTCAACTGACATTCCACTACAAGGCAATTGACCAGCGCGGCGCCAAGAGCAAAGGCGTGCTGCGCGCGGCAAATCGCCGCGAGGCGTATCGCCAGATCAGCGCCTCGGGGTTGAAGCCGCTGCGGATCATTGCACAACGTTCCGAGGGGCGCCTCTGGCGATCCGCGCCGGTCGGGGCCAGAGATCTGGCTCACCTCACCTATCAGTTTGCGGTCTTGATGGAAGCTCGCATTCCCATCGCGGATGGCTTGCGCTCCATTGCAGAGCAGGAGCCTAATCGGCGCTTCCGGCGGGTGATCGAGGATATCGCCGCCCAGATCGAATCCGGCCAATCGGTCACTGATTCGCTGGCCCCCCATCGCGAGCTGTTTGGAGAGGTGTACGTCGAAACGGTTCGCGCCGCCGAAGCCAGCGGCAACATGGCCAAAGTGCTCGGTCGCCTGGCCGAAATGCTCGACGCGCAATACGAAACCACCAAGAACGTGAAGGGTGCACTGATGTATCCGCTGTGCGTCGTCATCGCCCTGGCTGGGGCCGTAACCTTCCTGATGATGGTGGTGATCCCGAAGTTCGCGGCGCTGTTCGCCACCCGCGGGATTGACCTACCTTTTCTGACACAGCTGCTAATGGGGATCAGTGGATTCGTACGGACCTATTGGTATCTGGTGCTGGCGGGGCTGGCCGGCGGTGGGTGGACGGTTCGGCGGGCGTGGCGCACCCCCTGGTCAAGGCAACGAATCGACGATCTTCTGCACAAGGTTCCCTTCCTGCGGGATGTGCTGCGAGGAATGGCGGTGAGCCGTTTCGCCCATGTTTTCGGACTCTCTCTCCAGAGCGGTTTGGGGCTGATCGACGCCTTGGAGATGTCCGGCCGATCATCCGGTCGGCCGCTGCTGCAGGCTGACACCGAGAGAATGGGGGTTCATGTCAAGCAGGGGGGGAGGTTAGCCGACGTCCTCTT
>JAPUKX010000169.1 GCA_027295435.1 Planctomycetota bacterium
TGTAGGCGATGAACAGGCGCTGCTGCTGGAAGCTGCTCGGCAGCTCGGCCAGCATCTGGTTTTTCTTCTTGTGCACCCAGATCGTGTACAGCGACTTGGCGCCGTCAGCGGTGGAGACCACCTTTTCGAAATCCTTGGAGACCTCCTTGAACGGCGGGAACTCCGGCTTCTCCTTCTCCTTCTTCTTCGACTCCTGCGGCGGATCCTGCCCCGCCAGGGCCCCGCCCACCACCGCCATAATGACCAGTCCCAAGATGCTCAGTTCTCGCTTTCTCATGCGAACGCTCCTGATGTTGGCTCTTCCCGTGTGGTTGAATCGACCGCTGCCAATATAGCCTAGGTACGTCGATAGAGGCTGGTGACGCCCCCAGCGACCGGCCCGTCCAAGTGTAGGTCTCATCGGACGCCGAGGTGACGCACATGGAAGCAACAACGCGATTTCGCCGGGAATTATTGCCCATTCCCGCCACATAGGCCCCAACCGCTCGACGCGGGCTCCACCAGCCGGCCGGGCACCCCCCGCTTCGCTCGTCTTGGCCCGGCACGGCTGGTTCACCGCCGATCAGAGACGCGATGGACACCGAGCTGGACGTAATCCCGGGAGAACACAAGATCAATGGTCCAGTCCAGCGCGACACGAACCTTGCGCGCAAGCGTCGGCATCTTGAGCAGGTACACCGTTCGCCAAAGCCACCACGCCGTGAACCCGGAGAGCTTGATTCCGTAGACCTTCGCCACGCCCGTACGACAGCCCAGCGCCGCCAACGCGCCTCTGGTCTTGATGTGACATGGTCTGGGCTGGGCGCCTTTGAGGACCGCCCCCAGATTGCGCGCTAAGTGCGCGCCTTGCCGCACAGCGTGTTGGGCCGTGGCCGGATAGGCATATCCGTCGGGATCGGGGTTGACCGCGCAATCACCGACCGCCCAGACGTTGTCGAACCCCTTCACCCGAAGATTATGCTCGCAAAGGATGTATCCGCGCTCATCCACCGGCAGCGACCAGCCTCGCACAATGGGATTCTGCTCGATGCCGGCACACCAGATGACGGTGCGGGCGCTGAGCGCGTCGCCGGTGCTGAGCGAGACTCGATCGCGCTCGATGGCCGTCACTGTGTTGTTGAGCAGGAGATTGACGCCGCGATTTCGCAGGTGCGCGGCGGCATATTGCGAAAGATCAGGATCAAGGGCCGTGAGAATGCGGTCACCAAGCTCGATGAGCGTGATGGTCACATCCGTTTCGTTGACGTGGAGATACCGCCGACTGCCGTGACGGAGAAACACGTCGAACTCCCCGGCCACCTCCACCCCGGTGAAGTTGCCCCCGACGACCACGAAGTGAAGCAACGCCCGCCGCTTCGCCGTGTCAGCGGTCGCGTCGGCCAACTCGAGCATCGAGATCGCCCGATCGCGCAGAGCCACCGCGTCGGCCAGGCTTTTCATTTCGTAGCCGTATTCACGAAGTCCCGGCACCTCGGGCAAGCGAGTGACACTGCCGACCGAGATCACGAGATGGTCATAGCGAATCTGCTCTTTGCTCTCACCGCCCACCAGTTGATAGCTGACCGCCTGCCGCTCGAAATCGATATCGCTCACCTCAGCCATGCGGAAGTCGGCTGATCTGAGGAATGCCCGCATGGGCACCACCGCGTGCCGCGGTTCGAGGCTGCCGGTTCCAGCCTCGATGAGCAGCGGATAGAACACGAAGTAGTTGTTGCGATCGATCAGCAGGACCTCGGCATCGATACCGCGCAGCGATTTCTTCAGCGCCTGCGCGCAGTACGCTCCGGCGAATCCTCCGCCAAGGATGACGATCTGTCGGCGCTTTGCCATGATGGCGATTCGCTGCCCTTTTTCAGAGCCGCCCGCGGTGGGGGCGATCCGCAGACACAATCGGCGGCTCGCCTTCACGGACAACCTGATGTTACCCGATCGTCTTCGATAGCCATCACCAAAGAAGCCCGGCCGTTGTGTTTCGTGACTTTCCGATGATGGTCGGAATCGCGTATCCAGGCAACCTGATCGCGCATCATGTACCCGCAACAACTCCCCGTAGCGATGATACTTGGCGATCCCTTCGCCGACCGTCAGGTCCAGCATCTGCCAAAAATCGATCGCCTGATGGCGACCCCGGCATCGGCGCTGCCGGCCATCGTAGACGTTGGTGACGTCAAGCCTGGCGCCGGGGAACAGATCGCACAACGTGCGGGTCGCCGCTTCATCAGCGATGGCGTGGATTCCCAGCCGCGTCGGCACCCACTCGTATAGCGTTACCTCCCCGCGCTCAAACAGAAGCCGGAACTTCTGGCGATCCATCCGCGAAGGCTGATGGAAGCCGTGATACATGTTGACGAGCACATCGCCGTTGTAGCGAACGGCGCATTGGACCTGCTCCCGGAAGTCCGTGCCCGGGCGAACGGCTTGCTGCGCTGCGACGATTCGCCCCGGGCCGAGCCAGCATTCGAAGAGATCGAAAAAGTGTACTCCGTGCTCGATAAAGATGCCCCCGCTCTTTGCGCGATCCCAGAACCAATGCTCGGCCGGCAAATGTTCATCGGCGGCGTAGTTCTCGAAGGAGCCATGGAGCACCTCGCCCAGCGGCTTGGATTCGATCAGCCGGTTGATCGCGTCAATCAGCGGGTTGTAGCGCTGCATGAGGTTGGCGACGATCAGCACGTTGCGCGCTTTCGCCAAGGCGATCATCGCGTCCGCTTGCTCAACGGTCAGAGCCAACGGCCTTTCGCACATGACGTGCGTGGACGCCTCCAGGGCGAGCATGGCCTGGGGATGATGGAGGAACGGCGTTACAGCACAAACAGGCCAAAGCCGCCGCCGCGCCCGATGACCCCGAGTCGAAGGGCCTGATCGTCACCCATGACGGTTCAATGAGTCCGACCGCCTACGGACCCGCCGCTGCCCGCTGCGCGGAGTCGATTATCGTCTGGCTGCGAAGGCCGGCGGTCCGGCCTAGTTCCAACGCTTGGTCCCACGGCATCCCTCGGGTACGCGCCAGGTACGCGGCCCACATGCCGCCGACCCGATTGGACGAGCCACAGTGCACCAACACCGGCTGGTCGGTGGTAGCGACAACCTCCGCGAACCGATCGACGATCGCGGGCGAGAAGTCGGCCGGCATCACCGGAATGTTGACGTACTTCATCCCGAGCTCAGCCACCAGCGCCGGCTCGTCGAACGGCAGCCCCGCCACTTCCGGCTCCGTCCGGAGATTGATCACCATGGTCACGCCATCGGCGGCCGCTTTTCGAAAGGCCGCTTCGCCGGGCTGACCCGCAAAGTAGAACCGCCCGGCCCGGCTGACGTTGGAGGTGTCCGGCCAGTCGCTAACAGGCTCGGCCCGCTGCACCGTTGCCGCCTGCCCGGCCGGCTCAGCATCGGGGCTCGTGTCAGGTTGCTGGCTGCAACTTACCAACCACAGTACTCCAACGATCACCAGGATTGTCCGCAATCTGCTCGTCCACATCATTCTCGCTCCGAAAGGTCCAACTCCAATAGAGACGGCAGTATCGCACAATCGAGGGCTTCGTGCGACCCGACCCGACTCATCACGCATTGTCCAGCGCGGTGACGACAACACGACCCATGAGCTACTATGGCCACAACGCTCATGGCCACTACGCTTGAGACCCCTAATACGAGGAACCAGCGATGCACATCGGAAAACGAGTCCTGGCAGGCAGCATTCTGGGGGCCACGATCATAGCGAGCGGTGGATGTCTGGCGGTCGCCGCGGCGGCCGGCACGGGCCTTGGCGTCGCTTATGTGAAGGGCGATCTGGAAGCCGTCGTGGAGGCCACGCCGAGAAAGTTCGTCGCCGAGGCCGAGGCCGCACTGGAGAGCATGGGAATCAGGGTGCTGGCCGCCAACGCCAACGACGTTGAAGGCACCGTCAACGCCCGCACCGCTGACGACAAGAAGATCATGATCAAGGTGAGCAAGCAGACCGACGCCACCAGCACGGTCTCGATCCGCGTGGGCACGTTCGGCGACGAGGCAATGAGCCAAGCCATCTACGAGAAGATCAAAGCCAACCTGTAGGCATCCGCGACCCTTGCCCGCGCGATCCGCGTTCCCGATGTCG
Organism: Planctomycetota bacterium; assembly: GCA_027295435.1. Lineage (GTDB taxonomy): Bacteria > Planctomycetota > Phycisphaerae > Phycisphaerales > SM1A02 > JADFFQ01. The sequence continues at coordinate 4,097 of JAPUKX010000169.1, forward strand.
AGCCTGGCGGTCCCCAGGGTAGGATGAGATGCACGATTGAGCGAAAGGCGCTCGCCTGGAAGGCGGCCATGACCCACCAACAGCAGATCGCCGTCGAAACCACCGGTCACCGCCACATGACCGACCTTACCAATGAGGTCACTCGCATCGTGGCTGAATCGGGGATCAACACAGGGACCGCGAACGTGTTCAACGTTGGCAGCACCGCCGCGGTGGGCATCATTGAATTCGAGCCTGGTCTGCAAGGAGACCTGCCGGACATTCTCGACAAGCTGATGCCGCCCGGCCGCGACTACGGCCACGAAGAAGCCTGGCACGATGGCAATGCGCACTCACATCTTCAGGCCACGGTGCTGGGGGCATCGCTGACGGTTCCGGTCGCCGATGGCCGGCCGGTGCTGGGCACCTGGCAGCAGATCATTCATCTTGAATGCGA
>JAPUKX010000017.1 GCA_027295435.1 Planctomycetota bacterium
GCGCGCGTGGTGAGCCGCCCGCGGGCCCCGACGAGGCCGTGCCTTTGTGGGGCCCCGACTGGCCGGATCACGCCGTGCGAGCCGTTGGGGCGATCGTCAAACGTGCAGGGAAGCGCCTGTTGATCGTCTCCATCCATCTGCGGGCGGGTGGTCGAGCCGGCAGCTACAAGGATCGGACGCGCCAGGTTGAGGCCGATGCGATTCGACGAGCCATCCAGCAGGCGGCGTCGGGCCAGCCGTATGACGGGGTGATCGTTGCGGGCGATTTCAATCTCGTGGGTTCGCGCCAGCCGTTGGACCTCGTAGCGGAGGGGCTGGACGCGGACGGCTCGGCCCTGGCCGTCGCCCAGGCGTATCAGCTCGACGGGCTGTCGAACGCCACCTGGTCTGATCCCGATGAGCCGTTCGTGCCCGGACGGCTGGACTATCTGCTGTATTCCGACGCGACTTTGGCGCTGCCCAGAGCGTTCGTGCTCGACTCGCGCGATCTGAACCCGCGCTGGCTGGACCGACACGGCCTCAAGCTCGATGACACGGCGTCGGCTTCGGATCACTTTCCGCTGATCGCGGACGTGAAATGGGTTGACCCTGGCCTGTGAGAGTGCGCCAACGGACGCCGGGCTGTAGACTGCCCACTTGCGTCATCGCTCGCATGAGATACCGACGGCCTCAGGAAGCTGACAATGAACATACATCAGACAACGACCCGACATCGGATCATTGAAACCCTCGCCGGGCCGTTCGCGCTGATTGAGAGTGCCTCCGGCGAACTGGCCACAATCTGGACCAGCATCGGCGACGCAGCATGGGTCTTGCCGCGGGGTTCACGACACCATCCACGTCTGTTACCGGCTCTTGCCGGGCGGCTGCAGCGGTACTTCGCCGGCGAAGCCGTCGATTTCGACGATGTTCCCACCCCGAAAGGTAGCCCGTTCTTCGGGCGGTGTTGGCAAGCGTGCCGATTGATTCCCCGTGGGGAGACTCGCAGCTACGCCCAGCTCGCGGCCCTTGCCGGGTCGGGTCCCAAGGCCGCGCGTGCCGCCGGTCAAGCGATGCGCCGCAATCCGTTAGCGGTAATCGTTCCCTGTCATCGGGTGGTCGGCGCCGCAGGACAGCTGCATGGCTACAGTGGAAACCGAGATCCCGCAAGCCCACAGATTGCGGTCAAGCGTGCTCTACTGTGCCTGGAAGGCGCGATGGGAACCGAGAACGGACAACATACCACGAGCCGGCCCGCCCGTCGGGGCGTGGGCGCCTCATCCCGCGCAGCCGGCTGACGCTGTGTAAACAGCCCCAAAGAAGGACGACCCGACAATGAAGCTCACCATGGTCGGCACCGGCTACGTCGGCCTCGTCACCGGGTCGTGCTTTGCCAATACCGGCAACGACGTCACCTGTCTTGACGTGGACGAAAAGAAGATCGCCCTGCTGAAGCGGGGTACGTGTCCGATACACGAGCCGGGGCTGGCCGAGCTGATCGCCCGCAACACCGACAGCGGCCGGCTGAAGTTCACGACCAACAGTCGTCAGGCGTTCGCGGATGCTGATGTGATCTTCATCTGCGTCGGCACCCCGTCCGGACAGGAAGGCTCCGCCGACGTGGGGGCCGTAATGCGAGCTGCCGAAGATATCGCCCAAGGCCTTGAGCAATCCGGCTCTGTTTCCAAGGCAAGGCTGGTCGTGGTGAAGTCTACGGTCCCCGTGGGAACAACTCACCGCGTGTGTGATCTGATTCGCTCGCGCACCGAGGTGGCGTTCTCCATCGCCCACAACCCGGAATTCCTCAAGGGAGGGGCAGCCGTCAGCGACTTCCTGCGGCCGGATCGGGTCGTGTGCGGTGTAGAGGATGATGCCGCGGCGGAGATCTTGCGCGACTTGTACGAACCCTTCGTCCGCCAGGGCAATCCGATCATCATGATGGACCTGCGCTCATCTGAAATGGTCAAGTACGCCTCGAACGCGATGCTCGCGTGCAAGATCAGCTTCATCAACGAGATCGCCAACCTCTGTGAACGCTGCGGGGCGGACATTCGTGCCGTCCGTGAGGGCATGTGTGCCGATCATCGCATCGGCAACCAGTTCCTGCATCCCGGGCTGGGGTTCGGCGGATCGTGCTTTCCCAAGGACGTGCTTGCCATGGTCGGGATGGGAAAGGCCATGGGCTTTGAGTGCAAACTCATCGGGGCGGTCCACGCGGTGAATGAGGATCAACGGCTCTACTTCTTCAACAAGATCGTCGAGCACTTCGCAGACGACCTCTCCGGCCGCACCCTCGCCTTCTGGGGCGTCGCCTTCAAACCAGAGACCGACGACATCCGAGAAGCGCCGTCGCTGACGCTTATGCAGCGGGCATTGGATGCCGGCGCGTTGGTCCGCGCGTTCGATCCCGTCGCGGCCGACCATCTCAAGAGCGCGATGCCCGCCGTCACCACTGCCAACGATATGTATGAAGTGCTGGCCGGAGCCGACGCTCTGGTGATCTGCACCGAATGGAGCGAGTTCCGCCATCCGGACTTCGACCGTGTCGCCGCGGCGCTTCGGGCCAAGGTCATCTTCGACGGACGCAACATCTACCGGCCCAGTCTCATGCAGAAACTGGGGTTCATCTACTATTCCGTCGGCCGGGAGCCGGTGGGAGGCGGGCAGGGACGAGGAGTCAGGCGTCAGGGATCAGGCGTCAGGACGAGCAGCCCAATCTGATTCATATTTCGCATACTTCATCCGCCACGGAAATTTCCATCACAGCCTCGGTTGAATATCCGGGGGCTCTGCACTGCCGTTGACTGGATTGAACCGGCTTCTACCATGCCCTTTTACCCGGGCGCTTAGCTCAGTTGGCTAGAGCACCGCCGTTACGTGGCGGGGGTCACTGGTTCGAGTCCAGTAGCGCCCATCAGATAACCCGCTAATTAACAAAGGGTTACTCTTCACCGTCGAAAGTGGCCAACAGCGCCGAGGGCAAAATGTGACCACAATGTGACCACTTTCCTATTGATCTGGCCCAATGAGTCGCTAGGTTGAGGCCGTGGATTGCACGCACCCTCGACCAGCATCGACTCACGACCATGATCTACGAGGCCCGCCGTCGGCGTTCCTACTTGCATGTTGTCCGCGCTGGCGGGCGGCGTCGCTTTTGAGGACAACAGGCATGAGCAAGATCACCCTCGTCAAGCTGCACAAGTACAAGGTTGGCAACCCAACCCGATATGTCTGGAAGCTCGTCTGGTGGGGCCTGCGCGATGGCGTCCGGACCAGGTTCAAGGAAACCATCGGCTTCTGCCGGGAAATGACTAAGAAGGACGCTGAACTCCTGCGGGCCGAGAAGGAGATCGCGATCGGCTCCCATCAGATCAGCCCGAACAAGGGCCGGCGCATGGGCTTGGCCGAGTACCTTGAGTTCGATCAGGAGGAAGCGGCAACCCACTGCAAGCCCAAGACCATCGAGGAGTTGAGGACCGCGGCCAAGCACGCGATCCGCGTCCTTGGCGCCGACTACACAATCCAGCGCGTCAACTACACCGATGCCCAGCGCATGAAGCGAGCCCTTGCGGCCCGCGGTCTGGCCCCGGCGACCATCGGCAAGGTGATCCGTAAGCTCCAAGGCGCCTTCTCCCGGGCTATTCAATTGGAGCTGATTGCCGTCAATCCGTTCAAGGGCGTCAAGCTCCCGAAGTGGCAGGACAAGCCGATTCGCACCTACAAGCGCGAAGAGGTCGAGGCGATGATCGAAGTGGCCCCGACCATTTGGTGGAAGGCGTTTATCGAGCTCGCCTACACCTCCGGCCTGCGTGAAGGAGAGCTGCTCAACCTTCTCTGGTCGGACCTTGCCTTCGACGCCAGCGAGGTGCGGGTCGCACCGAAGAAGGCCCGGATCTTTACGGCGGCCGGTGAGACGTTTCCGATTCTCGCGTGGGACGCGAAGGACTATGAGAACCGGACCATCCCGATCCCCGATACGGTCGTTGCACTGCTCAGGCGGCTCAAGGCAAAATCTGGCGGGTCAGAGTACGTTTTCCTGTCGCGTGAGCGGCTCGCCGCTATCAGGCAGTACATGGCCGAGCACGACGGCAAGCTCCACCCCAGCTACAAGCTCGTGAATAATCTGCTCCGCGACTTCAAGCAAATCCAGGCCTACGCCTGCCGACGCCTAGCGAAGCAGACTGGTCACGAGGACTATGTGTGGGACGAGCGGACGATCCATGATCTGAGGCGGACATTCGGCTCCGATCAGGCCCAAGTGTTGGCCATTCACGAGCTCAAGGGCTTGATGGGTCACAGCGCCATCTCGACGACGCAGAGGTACTACTTGGCCCCGTCGGAGAATCTCGCCGAGCGGGTGCGGTCGAGGTACGCGAAAGCGGAAGGGGCGTAAGCCAAGCCGATGTGTATGGACCCAGATTTCCCAGATGACCTCGGCGTTCCTGAACAACCGACACGGCGTTCACCCTGACGATTGCGGCGAGTCGTGCACCTCGCCGATCGTCGTGGCTTCGTCCGCCGCTCCGGTCTTGAGCAGAGCGAGCACCTCGTTGTACAGCGCGTCATCATCGCCGCAGCGCTCGCGTAACGCGCCGAGACGTTCCGACTCGAGCAGCGAGCCGATCTCGTTGGACAACTCTTACACCAGCTCGATCCGTTGCTCTGTCATGGCACAGCTCTCGTGCGGCCAAATCATCCGACGATCAAGCTAAGGCCTGTAGCCGATGCCGAACTCACGTCCGTCGAGGAACGAATCACAAAGGAGACTTCGAACGTTGCACGGCTCGAGGAAGCCTTCAATGACAAGACCAAGACAAACCTGAGGGTGATTGCTGCTGAGTTGAAAGCAGCGACCTACCGCCTCGACAAGATCGAGAAGGAGCTCGATGGCATTGCAAGGGATCTCGAGTCGATCGGAGTGACCCTTCGCAGAATCGGTGCCACGGCAGAGCGAATGAATGCATTCAGGTTCGCACAGATGGTCAAGAGGACGATGAGAGTC
>JAPUKX010000170.1 GCA_027295435.1 Planctomycetota bacterium
TCCCGAGGACGTCATCTTCAGTGAGGATCAACATCTCCTCATCGCCGAGCTTGACTTCAGTGCCCGCGTATGAGGAGAAGATGATGCGATCACCCTTCTTGACGGAAAAGGGCATGTACTTGCCGGTTTCTTTGTTCAGAATGCCGCTACCGACGGCCATCACCTTGCCCTCCTTGGGCTTGTCCTTGGCGGACTCGGGCAGGTAGATCCCGGAATCGGTTTTCTTTTGTGCCTCTGCTCGCTTGATGAGAATCTTGTCGCCGAGAGGTCGAACTTTCATGTTTCGGATCTCCTAGATGCAAGTTGAACGTCACGAGGTGGGCCAGACGTCGGCATAATGGCGCCGAAGGATGCGTCGCATCACCTCGAGAATGGTTTCGAGATCGATCGGCCGGTCGAGCACTGCGAACGCGCCTTCGCGCAGGGCGTCGGAAAGGCCACGGCTACTGTCGCGGGCGGTCGGCTGCGGGGGACGGACGACGACCGTGGGCGGGGGCTGATCGAGCCGCCGCAGCAACTGAAGGATACGAGGCCCGGCCGCCTTGGACGGCTCTGTTCGCAGCAGCGGAATCGCCAGATCCACGACCGCGATGTGGATGGCATAGGTGCGAATGGCCTCGGTGGCGTCCTCGCCCGATGAGACCCGGACGCTGTGAATGCCCATGGGCGTCAGCAGCCTCGGCAGTTGGTCCAATGCCGACCCTTCCCGCCATCCTCCATACGAGAGCAGCAGGTTCAGTCGGGCATGCTCCGGGGGGCCGCTGAGATCGGGTTGGTGAGGGGACAGCATCATCGTCGAGCAAGACGGACGAACCAGTGGCAAGAGCCATGCCTCACCGGGCGGAGGATGGTCCCATCTATCTCCTGTCCCTAACAGTGGTTCTGGCGGTATCTCCACGCCGCCACGATCCGCAGTGCTGTCACGGTAGAGGCGCGCGGCCCATACGGCTGCCAATTTGGCGGATGCGCGGCAGCCCGGATGCGGTCCTTCGGACGCGGATACACTTGCGGTTCGCTTCCCGCAGGTTTGATGAGGGCCCAGCTCGATGACGCACGTGATGATCGTGGATGCTTTGGCAGGACGGGTCCCGCCGGGGTCGTCGATTACGCTCAAAGGCTGGGTCCGCACCCGCCGAGACTCCAAGGCGGGGCTCTCGTTCATTCACCTGCACGATGGGTCTTGCTTTGGGCAGATGCAGATCGTAGCTCCCAACACGCTTCCCAACTACGACAGCGAAGTCCTCAAGCTTACGTCCGGCTGCTCGATCATTGTTCACGGGCAACTTGTTGATTCCCAGGGCAAGGGACAGGATGTCGAGGTGCAGGCCTCCTCTATCCAGATCGTGGGATGGGTCGATGATCCGGATGCCTATCCCATCGCAGCGAAGCGACACACCTTCGAGTACCTGCGCGAGGTTGCGCACCTTCGGCCGCGCACCAACACGTTCGGGGCGATGGCCAGGGTGCGGCACTGTCTGGCCCAGGCGATCCATCGCTATTTCCACGAGCACGGGTACCTGTGGATTCACACCCCGATCATCACGGCCAGCGATTGCGAAGGCGCCGGCGAGATGTTCCGCGTCTCGACGTTGGACTTGGCGAACCTGCCCCGAACCAGTGACGGGCAGATCGACTTCAGTCAGGATTTCTTCGGCCGCCCGGCCCTTCTTACCGTCTCAGGACAACTCAACGTCGAAACCTATTGCCTGGCGCTGAGCAAGGTGTACACCTTCGGCCCGACGTTCCGCGCCGAGAACTCCAACACGCCGCGGCACCTGGCCGAGTTCTGGATGATCGAGCCGGAGATCGCTTTCGCCGACCTCGACGACAACGCCGACCTCGCGGAAGACTTTCTCAAGTTCATCTTCAGGGTGCTGCTGGACGAACGGCCCGATGACCTGGCTTTCTTCGCCCAGCGCATCGAGCCGCAGTGCATCAAACGACTCGAAGGGTTCATTGATTCAAGTTTCGAGCGCATCGAGTATGCCGAAGCGATCGATGTTCTGAAGAGGTCAGGCAAGAGCTTTGAGTTCCCCGTCGAGTGGGGCCGCGACCTGCAGACCGAGCACGAACGCTATCTGACCGAGGAGCACCTCAAGCGCCCGGTGGTCGTCATGAACTACCCCAAGCAGATAAAGCCGTTCTACATGCGGCTCAATGATGATGGCAGGACGGTGGCGGCGATGGACGTCCTCGCCCCGGGAATCGGCGAGATCATCGGCGGCTCGCAGCGCGAGGAGCGACTCGATGTGCTCGATCAGCGCATCGACGAAATGGGCCTGAACCAGGACGACTATTGGTGGTACCGCGACCTGCGGCGCTACGGCACGGTGCCGCACGCCGGCTTCGGCCTGGGGCTGGAGCGAACAATCCAGTACGCGACCGGCATGGCCAACATCCGAGACGTGATCCCCTTCGCCCGGACCCCCAAGAACGCGGAGTTTTAGCCGAAGGCATCAAGGCATCGAGGCACCGAGGTAGGGAGGCACGGAGGGAGGCACGGAGGGAGGCAGCCATTTAGCCCCCGGCGAGTCGCCGGGGGCTAACTATCATCAGCCAGGCCTGCGTGGACGCCTTCGCGTCGTCAACGCCGCCATCGGTGCGTCCATTGGCCGATGTGCGGGTCGGTTCGGCAGAGCGACACCTTTTGAGTTTGCCGGGGGATGAGAGACCGGCGATGGCATCGCCGGCTTTACAGTGCGAGGAATGTATCCGGTTTGGCGGATTCGCTTTGGCGCAGATTGTGCCTTTGGACGTATTGAACCAGATTTGTCCAGTAGGCTGTATCGAAGACGTAACTGCACCAATATCCCTCGCACCAAACCGGGCCGACGTGATCGGTCTGCTGATGCACGGCCTTGGTTGTCTGTTGCGCGAGCCATTTGATCGTGCGTTTGATATCAAGGCCGCTGTAGGTGATAAGCAAGTGCATGTGCGTTGACTCGATGCTTGCCGCGGCGAGCCGCCATGGGGATGATGAAGCGCATCGGTCGATCGCCCCGACAATCGCGTCGATCATCGCTGCATCGAGTCGGACCGGTTCGTGCTTCATGCGCTCCTTGGCCATGCGCTGACGTGCCGGATCGCCCGGATTCAACGTGTGCGGCTCGGTAAAACCGATCTGTTCGTCGCACGCCTGGGACCATGATCCACGATCGTCGCCCGGTAACCACAAGCCGTAGCCGGAGTTGACATAGTGATAGCCAAGCGTTCGCGGCATGAGATGAGGGTAGTTGATCTGTGGAAAGCCGGCGATGGTATCGCCGGGGTTCGGCGAGATTCGTGGCGATTGAAAGGGCAGGCCGATTGGGTTGATCGGCGAGGTAACCATGCTGGCGCATCCGTCTCTCCCCAATGAACAACCCGGCCCTGGCGGACCGGGTTGTTCATCGGGGTGACAGGATTTGAACCTGCGGCCTCCTGCTCCCAAAGCAGGCGCTCTGCCAAGCTGAGCTACACCCCGGCGAATCGTCGAAAAGTCTAAACGTCTAAACGTCCAAAGGAAAGCGGTCCCGACCCAGAGGCATCGGTTCGCAGGATGATCAATTATCCTAACTGCGAGGATTCCTTTCCGATCGAACGTAGTATTGCCGGACTCGCCGATTGGACGCTCCGCCGCCGATGATCCCCAAGTCCATCAACGCGGCCAGGACGACCACCACCAGGTAGATCCCCGAGACGGAGCCGTTCTCGTTGATCGCCCAGGCGTAGGCCAGCGTGGTCAGCGGCATGCAGAAGAACCCCAGCAGCGGCCAGAGGACCGTCTGGTAGGCGGCGCCGATGTAGTCGCTGAAGATGACCACGAGAATGATCGCAAAGCGGGGAGCAACCAGGGCCAGGCAACCGATGAGGCAGGGCATTGCGGTAGTGTCAAGGATGCGGCGGCTTGAGGCAAGGCGCAGCGGTAAGTAGACTCTCGCCAAGGTGGATCACCAGCGGGTCTCAAGGCGCCGTGGTCTGCTGCCGTTGGAGTAGGTCGTGATCTTTCTTGCCGTTGAGCTTGAGGCGTACGCTCCCATCGGCGTGCTGGTGGTCATGGCTATTCTCTTTGCGGTGGCCAACCTGGCGCTGACGCATGTGCTGGGCCCGCGGAGGGAAGGGCCGGCCAAAGGGATCGCCTACGAATCGGGGATGAACCCCATCGGCTCCGCCAGGAAGCGGTTCAACGTCCGCTTCTACATTCTGGCGATGACGTTCCTGGTGTTCGACGTGGAGATCATCTTTCTTTATCCCTGGGCGGTGACGTTCTCCAACCTTGCCCCGAGGAGTCCCGAAGCGGGGCTGTTCCTCGGCCGAATCATGTTCTTCATCGGCACATCGATCGTGGCGTACGTCTACGCCTGGCG
>JAPUKX010000171.1 GCA_027295435.1 Planctomycetota bacterium
GTGGCCAACGTCGCGGTGGTCGCGCCGGTGGAGAGGTTGACGAAGATGACGCTGTTGAGGATCGCGGCGATGGCGTACGAGTTGTCCGGAGTGATGCGAATGATCTGGTTGAAAAGGTCCGCCGTGGTCGTCAGCTCGTCGCTAATGCCCGGTTGCAACAGATCGATCACCGTAATGCGCCTGGTGGCGCCTTCATGGCTCACCACGGCGAGCGTTCCGTCATTGCTGACATCCACGGCGGTGGGGAGACCGGCCGTGGGCAGGTCCGCCAGCTCGGTCCCGGTGGCGCGGTCATACAGCACCACGCGGGCACCGCCGCGGTCGGGCAGGACAATCGTTGACCCGTCCGGCGTCAGGGCAAACTGCGTAAAGATATTGCCGAAGATCCCCGGCTCGGGCGTGAAAAACCCGCCGAACACCCCCTGCGGAGCGCTTGGGAATGACAGCTCTTCGCTGAGCGTGACCAAGTCGATCACGGAGAAGGACGAGTTCACGGCGTCATTGATTACGCCCACCACGACGAATCGGCTGCCCGGCATAACGGCCACGCGATACGGTTGATCGCCGGTGATGGGCACGTGAGCCGCGACGGTGTGAGAGGCGATGTGCACGACCGACACCGAGTTGCCAAAGACGTTGGGGGCCACGGCGTATTGGCCGTCGGGCGTCACCGCCACGTCAACCGGAAAATCCTCCAAGCCCACGGTATGGGTGATCGTCTGGGTCGCCAGGTCGAAGAATGTCAGGTTGTCCGTGTCGCGATTGACGATGATCGCGGTCGAGCCGTCGGGCGTGAAGACAACATTGCGCGGCATGTCGCCCTCGGGGTCATCATTGGTGCTCAGGAAGGTGACCTCCGGTGCAGCTCCGGCCACCGCGCCTCCGGAGGAACTCCGGGGTCGTGCGACACGGCGCAGTACGTTCCACGTGGTGATGACCGGCTCGCGGCTCGCCTCGGGCGAGACCCCCTGTGGAGGCGCTTGCGATGGGGCGGGACTTCGGCCGCCAAGCGATACCGCCACGCTCAGCAAACCAATTGCCAACGCGCGTCGATGCATGGTCTTCCTCCCGCCTGGACCAGAGCCGACGAGGACGCACCCAAAGCGACTGTGCGCGCTCCCGATGGCCTGCGCCGGGCGCTTCGGCTGTGGGCTTCCCTTGTAAGGTATCCCCGGCGGATTGTCGGTTCAACTCCAATTGGCCAACAAGGTCAGCAGGTCGAGGATGCCGACGGCGCCATCGCCGTCCAGGTCGGCCGGACACTCATCGGGCGGATCGGGGCAGGGCCCCCATTCGCTTAGCAGGATCAGCAGGTCGATGATGCCGACCGTCCCATCGCCGTCGAGGTCGCCCAGGCTACAGCCGCTGCCAATCGCCGCGCTCACATCCAGGATAAACAACCCGCCGCTACGGTCGCTGACGATGACGGTGCCGCTGGGGAAAAACGGATAGGTGTTCCAGGCCCCGCTGAAGCCGGGATCGTCGTTCGCCGGGAATGTGTCGAAGAACCCGACTTCAACCGGATTGACCGGGTCGCAGGCGTTGAAGACGCGCAGGCCGCTGGTGTAGTTCGCTTCGAACACGAAACCGTCGCGAACATACAGATTGTGGTCCGTGGAGGGCAGCCCGGTCGTGAACTCGCCGACCGGAAATGGGTTCGACAGATCGCTCACGTCCAAGATAGACGTCCGCTGGATATCGTCTAGCTCGTCACTGACATAGAGGTATCTTCGGTCCCCGGAGAGCCATCCCTGATGGGTATAGGCGGCGTTTGGATACGTCGTACTTCCCACCAGGAACATGTCGGACTTGTCGGTGACATCGACGATATCAATCTGCTGGCTCCAGCCCGCGAAGACGAAAGCGATTTCGCGCCCGGCGTATCGGCCCTCGGTATAGGTCACCACCTGAGCGTCATGGGCCTGACCCTCCCAGATCGCCACCAGTTCGGGATTGACCGAGTCGGCGAGGCTCAACACAACCAACGGTCCGCCCACGCACGCGTAGAGGAAGCCGCTTTGTTCGTTGATCGCGATGTTGTGCGTCCCGCCCTCGATCGTATTGACCAGTGTGACGACACCGTTATCAATTTCCTGCACATCGATGATGTGGAACGGGCCGGCGTCGGAGCTACTGTAGACGTAGTGCCCAGAGACCTTCATGTCCCGGCCCTGGTTCGGCGTCAGCACCACATCGATGATGGCCGGGTTCGTCGGATCGGTGATCTCGACAAAGCCCGTGCCGGTCGAAAGGCCAATGATCGCGTACTCCCGTCCTGAAGGTGACACGTAGCCCCAGCAGTCCTCCGCGAACTCGGCCTTGAAATCCTGCACGGACAGGTGGGCATAAAGTGAAACGTTCTTCGCCGGAAATCCCGCGGAGGCAGGCATGGCCGTGAGCATGGCGACCCAGGCCCAGCCGGCCAACACACAACCGCTGTTCATTGGGCCGGATGTCATGATTTCCTCCTAGTCGTGGTCGGGTTAGGCAGACGAGGTTGCGGGGTCCTGCGAGCTGACGCTGCGAAGTCACCGGGACGAACAACCACACTCATTATGTACCGTCAAGCCGGAAAAGCCAAGCGGGATTTGCAAAATCGGCCCTCCAGCAATCCTCGAGCAACGGGTGCGGCGTGAGTCCCTGGCGGCGCAACTCACCCCCAGTTGGCCAGCAGAGTGAGCAGGTCGAGGACGCCGACAGAGCCATCGAGGTCAAGGTCAGCCGGACACTCCTCGGGCGGATCGGGGCACGGCCCCCATACGGTCAGCAGGATCAGCAGATCGAGAACGCCGACGGCTCCGTCCCCGTCGAGGTCGCCTGGAATGCTGATCCCGGCCAACACTTCCAACAGCGCCGCGTTGGCGTTGATCCGGCCGAAACCGGTGTTATTGTCGAAGCCGGGGGCGTCAACGTCATCCGCGGTGGCCTGGAGAATGTCGCGGACCTCATCGGGCGTCAGCGATCCATCGAGCGACAACATCAGCGTGGCCAGTCCCGATACATGCGGCGTGGCCATGGAAGTGCCGGTCATGTATGCATAGTTGGCCGATCCGAAAAGCGACCACACATTGACGCCGGGGGCGGCGACGGTGAGTTGTGGTCCCTGGTTGGACCCGCTCCAGCGCTGATCCTGGTTGTCGGTTGCGGCCACGGCGATCGTCTCATCCCATCGGGCGGGGAACGCCACACCACCGGAGAATCCGAAGTTGCCGGCTGCGGCCACCAGCACCACGCCGGACATATATCCGTAGGTGACCGCGTCATGCAGATAGTTGGTGCCGTCGGCAAACTGCAGGCTCATATTGATGACGTCGGCGCCATGGTCGGTGGCGTAAATGATGCCGTCGGCAAGGGGCGACTCGGTGCCGTTGCAGCCGTTGAGCACGCGAACGGGCATCACCCACACCGCCCAGTTGACCCCCGCAATGCCGATGGTGTTGTTCCCGGTTGCGGCGGCAATACCCCCTACGTGGGTTCCGTGCGAGCCGCAGGAATCGCTGGTGTCGCCGTTGTTCGAAGCGGTGTTCCAGCCGTCAACGAGCCGGCCGGCGAACTCAACGTGCTCATCCATGCCGGCGTCCAGTACGGCCAGAAGCAGCGCGGCGGATCCGGTCGTCTCATCCCAGGCATCGGTGGCGTCGATGTCGGCATCGGGGATGCCGCCAGTCTGCCCGGTGTTCAGCAGCGCGTACTGAAGGTCGAAATCATTATCGTTCGGGATCGTCTGAGCGATGCCGCCGATGCCATCGACCTCGGCCGACCCGATGTGCGTAACAAAACCCGCAAACTGCGCAGCCATGGCTGGCGTGTCAGTGCCGGGCGGCACATGAATCTTGTAATACCGATCAAGTCCGATCTGTGCGGCGAGTTGTCGATTGGCCGGCTGGGTCGTCAATGCCGGGGTGATCAATTCAGCTTTCCACCTCTGCAGCGCAGCGGTAATCAAGTCGGCGGCCTGGCCAGTCGCGGTGCCGGCGCCGGCGGGACCGCGCAGCCCCGGCGGCTGGTGCTGCTGCTCGCCGACCCCAAGCAAAGTCAACCGGCCGTCGCCCAGACGGCCAGGCTCGATCCCAGGCTCGAGCTGAACGATGATGTGCGTTGACGCATATCCGCCGTAAACATCCGGCCCCCATACCGGCGCGGCGATTCGATCGGAATCGACCGCAGCGGAGGCGATCGACCCGCCAACTCCCACCGACATCAGCACGACACAGCCGGTCGAAACGATTCGTTTTAGGCAAGGCACCGATTCCACTCCTTGTGGCGTTAGATGCTCAGACGCAGGCGCCGAGTACATCGCCACACTCACCCATCGAGG
>JAPUKX010000172.1 GCA_027295435.1 Planctomycetota bacterium
AAGAAGCCGTTGCCGTCGTTGATCAGCAATCGATCGTTGAAGTCGAAGATCTGTGTCCCGCCGTCGTCGTAATCGCTGAAGAAGAGGTCCGGCGCGCCGTCACCGGTGACATCGCCGGCGGAGACCGCACAGAACCTCGGCCCCGCTGTGGGATGCATCTGCGGGATGCGGGCGTCCTGGTATTCAAACCCCAGCCATGTCTCGTTGGGGTCTTTGCCCAGGTTGATGTACACCCGCGGGTGCGAAAGATGCTTGGCCTGGTTGTCGGTCAGCGTCACCGCGGTGACAATGTCCAGGAAGCCGTCGTTGTTGACGTCTACCAACACCACATCGCGGTCGTTCGTCGGTGTCAGGAAGCCCTGATCGCCGGGGAGGTCCGAGGCTGAGGCGTACAGCGCGGTGCGGTCGATGAGGACGCCGCCTTCGTTGAGGAACAGGACGTTGGGCATCTTGCCCGTTGTGGTGAAGGGCTGCTTGCGCACGACGACCAGGTCGATGTCGCCGTCATTGTCCACGTCGCCCCAGGCGTAATCTTTCTCTTGGGTGTCCAGGGTGCTGAGTGCCGGGTCGTTCGGCGGCGTTGGCATCCGTACGGAGGTCTCGTTGACGAAGTTGACCCAGCCGGCGGTCGGCTGACACTGCGGGCAGTTGGCCGCATTGGCCGCGGCTTCGTCGGCGCATATCTGGTCCCAGGTGTTGTTGCAGCAGAACGGGTCAATCACGCAGATCGCATTGCAGCATGCGAGGTCATTGCATCCGGGCGACCCGTTGGGGACGCAGCAGTTACCGGCCAAGAGACCGCCGCACACGCCTGCCACGCCTCCGTCCGCTGGCGGCGAGGACTGCCGTTGGGCAATGCGCAGGGCGTCCTGCCCAACTTCGGCCCCGGAGGCAGTCATCAGGGCCATCATCGACAGCCCCACGGCACCCGCGGCAGAGACCAGCATCATGACGGCAATCACAGCGATGGCCGTGACCGCCCATTTCAGCGATTTGTGGCTCAACAACATGGGGCCGCACCTCCCTTGGGCGAAAAGGCCGCACGACGGTACTGCTTAGCTTGTTGGCCGATCCATGGCCGCCGGCATCCCCTGATGCGACCAGACTCAGAAGTCCAGCATTACTATACCACGGCTCAGGGTGTGGTTGCGATGTTTATCTTGGGCGATTCCAGGGTCACGACCGAACCGCTCAAGCGCACAGCCCCCAGTTGGCCAGCCGCGCCAGCAGGTCGAGTTTGCCGACCGTGCCGTTATCATCGAGATCGGCCGGCGAGGAGCGACGTGCTGCCCGCGTCGATGGCCGTCGAGCCCGCCTGCAGCGAGAGGTCGCCACCGGGGGCATCGACGAACATCGGGTCGACGTCGAGGTTGCCCACACCGACAAAGCCATTCTGCACGATGCTGTAGTGGACCGAGAGGCTGCTGCTCGAGGAGATTGGGGCACCGCCACCCAGGCAGAGGTATAATCGTCGACGGTAAGCTCAGAAGCGCAATCGGACGCAGCTCGAGCTGAAAGTGTCTGCTGGAGGAGCTTGTCATGGCGTTGGAGAAGATCGCAGTTTTCAGTGCGTCCATCGCGGTGGTCGGCGGGTCGACGCTCGCCGGTGACGTGCCCATCCCGACATTCACTGATGAGACCTCTATGCGTCTGAGTGCCAGTCCGTCGGTTGGTGAAGCGGACATCTCAGAGAAGGACTACGGGCTCGGCGACTTCGACAACGATGGCGATGTGGACATCATTTCCGCACGTCGCATCGCGTTGAAGATCAACATTGGCCAGCCACTGCCCAACACACTGTTCATGAACGAGTCCGGGGTGCTGACCGATCGCACCGCTGACTTTGCCCCTGGACTCCTGACTCCAATGCGCTCACGCGATGTCGCCGTGGCGGACTTCAATGAAGACGGCTGGCTCGACGCCCTCGTCGTGCATGGTCCATCGACAGTGCCGACCCTGCTCGTGAATCTGTGCGCGAAGGAAGGTGCGTGGCTTGGCTTCGAAGAACGGGCGGATCTGCTACCACTGGGATTCGCGGTGGATGCCTGGAACGTCAGCACCGGCGACATCACCGGCGACGGGTTCGACGACGCCTTCGTCGGTGTTCGGCTCAACGATGACCGCCTGCTCGTAAACCTCGGAAATGACAAGGGGGGCGTCTGGCTCGGCTTTAGCGACGAATCCAGTCGCCTGGGAGCGAACGCCAACACGACGGCCGTGCGGTCATCCGTCATCGTCGATATCAACGGCGACGGCGACATGGATCTCATCGAGGGGCAGACCTGCTGCGACGGCATCGTGCGATTGATTCCCAACGATGGCGTGGGCAACCTGGACGGCGTCCCGCAGAACATCATCACGGGACTTGCATACAACTTCGCTCTCGGGCACCTCGACGGCGACGGCAACCTCGACATCCTCGGTGTCCGAAACGCGCTCGACCAGATCCGCCTGAGCACCGGACCGCAGGGTGACGGTGTCGGTTGGGGACCCACCATCGACCTCCCGGGCAGCAACGGGTTCGGCTCGATCGTGCGGGTCGCTGATCTCAACCATGACGGCACCGACGACTTCCTCGTGTGTGACCTCGACCAGGAGTTTCCGGAGAACTGCACACGCCGACTCAACATCTACTTCAACAGCGGCGTCGAGCCGTACCTGATTCAGGGCTACCCGACCCCGGCTGCGTGGACGCCGAACGGGACATCGGATGTCGCGATGCTCGATCTTGATCAAGACGGCGACCTAGACATGCTCATCGGCTGGTGCACCGGCCAGTCTATCTTCATGCAGGATGGTTCGCCGGAGTTCTGCGACGTCAACGGTGACAACGTCATGGACATCTTCGACCTGCTGATCGTGCTCGCGAACTGGGGCAAGTGCCTGGACTGCGCTGCGGACCTCGACGCCAGCGGTGTTGTCGACATCCTGGATCTGCTGATCGTCCTCTCTCTGTGGGGTCCATGTCGCTGATGGGCGTCCTATTCCACAATCGCTGAGCCGGCCTGAATGGGCACTGCTTGAGTCAGACGCAGCGAGTCGCCGTGCGGAGATCAGGATGTGCACGTGGCGGCGCACCGGAAACGAGCATCCTTCCGTCGGGGCTGAACCAGACGCAGGTCACCGCTGCTTGATGTCCTCGAAAGGTGCGAAGCTCACGATGACCATCCGAGGACCAGATGACCACGGTCGTGTCGTTGCTCGCCGTGGCGATCGACTTCCCATTGGGACTGAACGCGATGCAGGTAACGGGCTGCCAGTGAACCATGCGGTCGCTGATGCGGATGGCCCGGGCCACTGGGAGAGCCTGCGGCTCGGCCGCAGCAACCTGATCGGGCGGCTCCGCCGTGCCGATGAGCGTGACACACGCCGCAGCGACCATACAACACGGCTCACGGGCCGGTTGCAAGGTTTATCCTGGGCGGTTGCCGCCTCTCAGCCCGTGTCGCCCGCAACGCTTACGCGTACGCCCCCCAGTTGGCCAGCAGCGTCAGCAGGTCGAGGATGCCGACGGTCACGGGCACGGGCCCCAGTTGGCGAGGAGTTCGAGCAGGTCGAGGATTCCGACGGCGCTATCACCGTTCAGGTCGGCCGGGCAAGGAGCGGGCGAATTCGGGCACAGGCCCCAGTTGCTCAGGAGTACGAGCAAATCCAGTATGCCGACCTCGCCATCGCCGCTGAGGTCAGCCGGGCAAGGTCGCGTGCAGGTAATATCCTGGCACTTGACACCATCACCTTGATAGGTGCCGTCAAATGTGTTTTCACAAAACCTTTGTCCGGTGATTTGGCAGGTGCCGTCCGGCCTACAGCATGCGCCGAGCGGTGGACAGGGAAAGGTCTCGCAATCCTGTCCGGGCGCCCAAAGAACGCCGCCCATTTCGATGCATACTTGGATCGTCGTCACTTCGCATATATCAAATGGGATGCAGCATGCTCCGAAGGCGGGACAGTTTGCGCCATCGCACATGGCGCCATCGCCCTGGTATGCGCCGCCTTGAGTCTGGCATTGAGTCTCCGTCACATCGATACACGAACCATCGGGCAAACAGCATGCCCCTATCGGGTCTCCCCCCTGATCAGCGCGAGCCGGAATACAAAGGATCGCAACGACGAGAGCTGCAAGCGTGATTTGCCGAATCGCCCTATCTGTGATTGAGACGCTCATTGTTTGGCTTCGAGTTAGATACACGGGCCCCAGTTGGCGAGGAGTTCGAGCAGGTCGAGGATGCCCACAGCGCCGTCGCCGTTGAAGTCGGCGGGGTGATCGGGGTTGGGGCCCCAGGCCGCAAGCAGCGCCAGCAGGTCGAGGATGCCCACGATGCCGTCTGCATCGAGGTCCGCCGAACACTTCACCGGCTCGCACTCATCGGGGATGCCGTTGCGGTCCTTGTCGGCGAGTGTTCCGGCGGCGATCTCACACTCATCGGGAATGGCATTGTCATTGCAGTCGCCACTGGTCTGGTCCGCGATGTCGTCGCTGTCGGCGATCCCGTTGTCGTTGCAGTCGTACCCGCCGATGCGCAGGAAGTACACATCCTGCTCGCCGTTGAAAGTCGCGGCGTAGGCGAGGTTAGCGCCGACGCGATCGGAGACCATGTGGTAGTAGTCGCCCAGCTTGTTCTGGTTGGGCCAGCCGATATGGCTGTCGAATGGCGGGCTTAGCGCGACATTGGTGGACCATGTTTTCCCGCCATCGGTTGAGAACGAGTAGAACAGCTCGGAGATGTTGACGGCGCCGCTGTTGCGGGTGTCGTTGAAGACAACGTCGATACGGCCGGTTGGCGCGACGGACATGGTGCCGAACCATTGCCAGGCGCCGTTGTTGGTCGGGTCATCGTTGACGCGTATCGGCGCGCTCCAGGTCAGCCCGCCATCGGTGCTGCGAGCGAACATCACGTCCAGCGGATCGGGCCCGGGCGGGTTGACCGAGCCCAGCAGATAGACATGGCCTCGGGTGGGGCCGGAGGAATGATCGACCGCGACCCACGCCTGGCCGAGCAACCCAGCCGGGTTCGGGCCGGCGCCGAGCACCATACTGCCGCCAAGATCAATCGCCGTGGTGAGCTCGAAGATAGGCGGAGCCGCGGGATCCTGGGCGCTGGTGGATTTGGCGACGAGGAAGATGCCGAAGTTGAAGCGAGCCACGCCCGAGACGTACAGCTCGCCGCCGGGGCCGACCACTAGCGAGCCGAAAATCGGCGCGAGAGGAATAAAACTGGGCGTAGTGAAGGTCATTCCGCCGTCCGTGGATCGGATGAA
>JAPUKX010000173.1 GCA_027295435.1 Planctomycetota bacterium
TGCTGAAGGGTTTCTTGAGCGCTGGTCAGGTCGCCGGCTTGGAGCACCAAGGCGAAGTCCGCTGCAAGCAGGATTTCATCGTCCCTTTGACCCGCATTATCGCCGGTCTTGGGCGGCTCCACCGGGCCCTCGCCGCCCACCGGAATTCGGGTGCTGGGAGCATCGCCGATCGCGCTGCTGGGCGGCTTGGCAAAACCATTCGCGGCGCTGGGGGGCGGCCGGCTCCCCCGATCATCGTCCCGGGCGAGCACAAGCTTGTCCGTTTCGGGACGACGGCGCAGGTCTGGGGGCAATTGGGCGTTGGATGAGCTCTCGGCATGCATGGGTGGGTGTATCCCGGGCTGGACGCCGGTCGAGAATATCCCGTTGATCGTCGCCCACACCCCGGCCAAGATCCCGACCGCCACGACCGCCGCGGCCATGGCGTATCGACGCCAGCGGCGCTGGGGTCGGCGGTAGCGACGACGCAGCTCAGCCGGCGACGGCCCCACCAGCATCGGCCGAGCCATCTGCGGCTCAAGTTCAGCCAGTATGTCTCGGGGCAGATCGGGTACCTCCGAGCACCGCAACAGCACCCGGTCGTCGATCATCCGCTCGATGACGGCCAAAGCCTCAGGATCGTCAGCCAGCCGTTGGCGAAGCGACTCGGCCTCTTGTGAATCAAGCTCGCCCTCAATCAGGGCGAGCAGTTGGGCTTCGTCGAGCTTCTCAAACATCACAAAGTTCCGAGCGGTTCCGATGGAATCCGAATCATCAACATGGTTGCGGGAGCCCGGCGGTTGCGGCTACTGATCATCCTTGGCCAAAGGACGATCCAGTTCCAGTTCGGCTGCGGCGCGGAGGGCACAACGGGCTCGAAACAGCCGCGACTTCACCGTGCCCAGCGGGATCCCCAAGACCTCGCCGATGTGCTCGTACTCCAAGTCCTGCATGTCACGAAGCACCAGTACCGCCCGCATCTGTGAATCCAGACTATCCAGGGCCCGCAGCAGCATAGACCCCATCTCCGCCTGTTCGACGCGCTGCGGGGCTGAGAGTTCCCCGGTCGTAATGCTGCTGGAAGGATGAGCTGGCGCATTGGCACCATGCACCGCATCGATGCTGCTGTGCCGGCGGAGGCGCTGCTTCCGCAGGTGGCTGAGGCAGCAATTCATCGTCACACGGATCACCCAGGTGCTCAGCTTCGACCGCTGGTCGAAGCTGTCGAGACCTTGCAGCATCCTCAGCATCGTATCCTGGGTGAGATCTCGTGCGTCATGCTCATCACGCACCATTCGGTAGCAGATGCTGTAGATGCGGCCCTGATAAGCCCGCAGCAGTTCGCCGATGGCCCCGGAATCGCCCTGACGGTGGGCTTCGAGTAGCTCTAGCTCACGAAGGGGCGTGATCCGACCTGCGGCGTGAGGCGATGCGCCCGCAGCGGCACTGTGCGTACGATCCTGCGGTGGGATCGGCTTGGCCCTTGCTGCGTCCACGGTAGTAACCTCGAAGATGTACGATGCAGAATGCGGGAAGTTCCCCGCCGACTGAGAGACACGACCTCCGCAGAAACTTGCACGGTCCCCGCCGAGCCCAGATGAACCCGAAGGAAAGCTATCGCTCACCCCTGGAGACTCGCTACGGATCCGCCGCCATGCGGAAGATCTGGTCGCCCCAGCGGAAATTCTCGACCTGGCGAAGGTTGTGGCTGGCCTTGGCAGAAGCCCAACGCGAACTCGGGCTGAATATTACTCCACAGCAGATCGACGAGCTTCGCACGCACCTCGACGACATCGATTACGAATCGGCGGCCAAGTACGAGGCGGATCTGCACCACGACGTGATGGCCCACATTCACGCCCTGGGCGACGTCGCCCCGGCGGCCCGCCCGATCATCCACCTCGGGGCGACCAGCCAATTCGTCAACTGCAACACCGAGTTGATCCTGATCCGCGACAGCCTGCAGCTGATCGGGATAAGGATGGCGAGAGTGGTTGACGCACTGGGAGCCTTTGCGACGAAGTTCCGGGAGCTGCCGACACTTGGTCTTACTCATCTGCAGCCGGCTCAGCCCACGACGGTCGGCAAGCGTGCCGCAATCTGGGCGTATGACTTTGCCATCGCCTTGGAAGAGATCGAGTATCGTCTGGAGACACTTCGCTTCCGCGGCGCGAAGGGCGCCACCGGCACTCAGGCCTCGTTCCTGCGGCTGTTCGACGGCGATCCCGAGAAGGTCGAGCAGTTGGACAAACTCATCACGCAGAAGATGGGCTGGCCGTCGGAGCGGCGATACGTGGTCACCGGACAGACGTACCCGCGCCTCGTCGATGCACAGGTCCTCAACACGCTCGCGGTCACCGCGGCCGCCGTTCACAAATACTGCAACGACATCCGCCTGCTGGCTAGCCGCGCGGAAATCCAGGAGCCGTTCGAGGATGAGCAGATTGGCTCGTCGGCGATGCCTCACAAACGAAATCCAATGCTTTGTGAGCGGGCCACCGGCTTGGCGAGATTCGTCATGGCCATGGCTCCGAACGCGCTCAACACCGCCGCCACGCAGTGGCTTGAGCGGACGCTGGATGATTCGGCCAATCGTCGCCTGAGTTTGCCGGAGTCGTTCCTCACCCTCGATGCAGCGCTGGACGTGGTGCACCAGGTGACCAGGGGCCTGGTCGTCTGCGAAGAAACGATCCGTGCGAACTTGATGGCCGAGCTGCCGTTCCTGGCGGGCGAGAACATCCTCATAGGGGCCGTCACCCAAGGGGCTGATCGCCAGGAGGCGCACAAGATCCTGCGCAGGCACAGCCGGGCCGCCGCCGAGCACATCAGGACCCAACGGGGGCCCAACGACCTATTGGACCGCCTCCGCGGCGAACCCATGTTTGCAAAGGTCGATCTCGACGCTGCGCTCGAGCTGTCGGCCATGACCGGCCTGGCCCCCAGACAGGTGGATCGGCTCATCGAACAGGTGGTGGAGCCAATCCGCCTTCGATACGCAGAGAAACTACGAGAGAAGGCCGAGGTCGGGGTCTAACACCGAGGGTGATGCAGCAACGGCTCTTACCCCTCGACGGGGGTCAGGCCCCGGGAGCGGCCCATCGCATGCCACGCCCAACCACGCGTCGAGGCCATTACGGGAGTGGCAATCCTCTAAAACACCCAATCAAAATGCGAACAACAGCGGAATCTCGCTGAGTCGGGCTGTTGGTGGTGGGGACGGCCAACCGATATTATGGCCAGCAACGGTGGGAGGGGACCTTCCAAGGGCCCTTCGACCCGATTGAGATCGAGATCAAATTGTCACCAGTAGCAGTGAGGCCGAACATGGAAGCATACGACCGGCTCGTCAAGCTCATCCAGGACGCCGCCGAGGAGGTCAGCAAAGCTGAGGGCGGCAACAAGGCCGCCGGAACGCGGGTCCGCAAGGCGATGCAAGAGGTCAAACAGACAGCCCAGGAGGTGCGGGTGGCGATATTGGGAGCCCGCGGTGAGAGCGGCGGCTAGCCGACACGCCTCAGGCACGCGCCATCCCCATACGGCCGCCTCCCGGTTGTTGCAATCCTTGTGTACCGGGCAGACACGCCCCCGTGACCCCTCCGCGATCCAGCGATATGCTGTCACGGCCGCGCACAGGATGGGGTTCCGTACGGGACCGCCCCGCCGGAGTAACCCAAGGTGGCCGCACAGCCGCTCTTCGACATTTCCCGCATCGACCTGAGCCAGGTCGCCATGTCGCCGCAGCGCATTGGCCAGTTCAATCCCCATCGTGGTCATATGCGTCAGCTCGACCACGTGATCTGGATGAACGAGGACGCAACCATGGGCCTGGGGGTGAAATACGTCCGTGATGACGAATTCTGGGTGCCGGGCCACATTCCCGGCCGGCCGCTGCTGCCCGGGGTGCTCATGATCGAAGCGGTGGCCCAGCTATGCAGCCTGCTGCACCAAGTCAGGCCCAACGCCGACCGATCTCGGTTTTTGGGCTTCACCCGTTGCGATAGCGTCGCCTTTCGCGGGCAGGTTGTGCCCGGCGACACCCTCTACCTGCTGGGCCACGAAATCTCCTTTCGCCCACGACGGTTCATCAGCAACGCCCAGGCCATGGTTGACGGCAATATCGTCTTCGAAGCCACAATCACCGGCATGGCAATGTAGGGGGCAGGAAGCAGAAGAAGCCAGGGGTTGGCGGCTTTGCGCAGTCGTGGGACCGGTGTCGTGCAATCGCCCGTTGCTCACCCGCTCTTGTCGTTGGGGTGGTTCTGCTGCAAGCTGTTCTTGAACTTGACGTCGTGATGATGATGGTGATGGCGGCTGAAAATGACGGGCCCGCGCCATCCGAACAGCCGGCCGGAGCCCCAATATCCGGAGTAACCGACGTTGCCATAGAAGTCATACGACCACCAGAGATCGCCTTGGCGGGGGTATTCATCCCGAGGCCGGGACCGCGCCCGGGCGTAACGGGCCAGGGCCAGCTCACCGACCTCGGCCGTAGCGTCGGGTGCCGGCTGCGCCCCTGGGGCGGTCATCACCACCGCTGCGGTCTTCTTCGGCGCAGGCAGGTCGATGACCACCTGGCCATAGGTCACCGACATGAGCCATCCGAAGATCAGTACGGTGACGGTAAGGTGAGTGGCATTTCGCATTGGCGGGTCCTCCCAGTACCACTTTCTGCCGCGCCCCGACGCAGCAAGCGGCGGTATTCTACGCCAACACGCCTCAGCCAATCCCGATTCACTGAATTGGACGATTCTCCTTCAATCCCATGCATTCATATCCGTTGGTGTTCACACCCATCCTGAAGGAGAAGGTCTGGGGCGGCCGGAACCTTGCCGACCTGGGCAAGCAACTGC
>JAPUKX010000174.1 GCA_027295435.1 Planctomycetota bacterium
TCATTCCGATCACCGGCGACCAACTGAGCGGATTCGTGCTGCCGATCGAGCCTCTGGCCGGCGACATCCGCCTGGAAGCGCTGCGCGGGTGGGCATGGGACGTGGACGACACCAAGCGACTGCTGCTGCAGGGCGAGGTGAAGGTCCATATCGGTCGCCACACGTTCGACTCCGACGCGGCGGTGGTGTGGATCAACCGAATCCCAAGCGCCGAAGGGTTGATCAACCAGATCGCGGTGTACTTCGACCATGTTGACGATCCCGCCAAACGGGCCGGGCTCGGCGTGAGCGGCCGGCAGTTGCTCATGACGGCCAGCACCCGCGGGACCGTGGAGCTGAACGTCGCTCTGCTCGACCGACAGCAGCCGAGGCGCAGCAGCTTCGTTGACCAGGCCCAGCGCCGGCTGGGGGAATACCTCCAGCGACTCCTGGCTCAGCCGCCGCTGCTGGAAGGGCAACCGCAGATCGAGGCGGCCGCGCCCGTGGAACCGCCACGGCCGAGGCCCGGGGGCCCGATCGCCGGCCAGGAGCTTGTCTTGCCGACCGAGATCACCCTTCCCCCGCCGCTGGTGACCACGCCGCCGCTGTTTGTGCCCCAAGGCACGGTGCGGTTCTCTGCCGATCGCACGACCGTCACCACCGGCGAAGACGAGAACATCACCACCGCTGTCGGTTCAATCGTGGTGCAGTATATCGTCGACCAGGGCGACGACCGCTGGTCCGAACTAACGATCTCTGCTGACCGTGCGGTGGTGTTCAGCGATCCCGGTTCGATCGAAGAGATGTTGGGGGGGCAGATGACCGCGGAGTCGATCCGAGGCATTTATCTGGAGGGCAACGTGATCGCAACCGCCGACGAAGGCGAGTACACCATACGCGCCCCGCAGGTGTATTACGATTTTCGTACCAATCAGGCGATCATGCTCGAGGCGGTGCTGCGCACGTATGCGCGGGAGCTACGCGGACCGCTCTATGCCCGCGCGCAGGAGATGCGCCAGATCGCCGCCAACCAATGGACGGCCAGGCGGGTGCGGGTGTCAACCAGCGAGTTCTTCACGCCGCACCTGGCGATCGGCGCCAGCCGGATCACCATCACCCGCCGACCCTCTACACGATATCCCGATGAGGTCGAGACACACCTGGACGCACGGCACGCCACCCTTCAAGCCGCCGGCATCCCGTTCCTCTACTTTCCGCGGTTCGCCGGAACGATCGACGACATCCCCCTGCGCAGCATCGATGTCGGCTCGCGGGACAATGATGGCGTGCGCATCAGAACGAAATGGAATCCCTTCTCGCTGCTGGGCATCGAACCGCCCGAAGGAGTCGAGGCTGATCTCCGCCTCGACCATTTCACGAAGCGGGGCTCCGGCGGCGGTCTCGACCTGTCCTACGACCTCGGCACAACACAGGGTGCCGTAGAACTGTATGGCCTGCTCGACGACGGCGTCGATCGTACCTCGTCGGGACTGGAAGTGAACCAGGATGATGCGTACCGGGGGGTCGCCCTGTGGGAGCACAACGTACAACTCAATCGGTACTGGACCCTGCAGGCTGAGGCAGCGTGGATCAGCGATGAATCCTACATCACGACCTGGCATGAGAACGATTTCGCGAGAAGACGCGAATACCAAACCAGCGCCTATCTCAAGCACGTGAAGGGTAACGCCGCGCTGACGCTACTGGCCAAGTACGATTTGAACGACTTCATCTCCAACAGCTACCTGCTCGCCAGCCGGCAATACCAGGTCAACAAGCTACCGGAGCTGACGTATCGCCGCTACGGCGACTCGTTGTTTGGCGATCGGATCACCTATTCCGGCGAAACCCGTGTGAGTCGCCTGCAATTCAGCTTCGAGGGCAGCACGCCGCGCGAGCTGGGCGTTCCCGGCGCGGCCTTCGGACTCGGCGACGACGATCGGATCAGCGATGCCCTGCGCGCACAAGGCTTGGTCAGCTCGTTCGTGAATCGGTTCGACACTCGACATGAGCTGGCGTTGCCGCTGGCGTGGGGCGTCTTGAAGGTGGTCCCATTTGTCGTCGGCCGGCTCACCGCGTACGACAAGGACTTCAACGAGTTCTCCTCATCCTCACAGGCGGATCAGGCGCGCGTGTTCGGTGCGGCCGGCGTGCGCCTCAACACCCAGTTCCAGCGAATCGACAACAGCGTCGAGAACCGCCTGTTCGATCTGCATCGTCTGCGGCACCTCGTCGAGCCGAGGATGGCGCTGTGGTACGGATACAGCGATGTGAGCGAAACAGATTTGCCCGTCTACGACGAGGCAGTCGAATCGATCGGAACTGGTTCGGTCGCTGAGCTGGGCCTGCGCAACACCTGGCAGACACAGCGTGGCGGGCCCGGCCGATGGCACTCGGTGGATGTGCTCACCCTCGACGCCGCCGTGGTGCTCAACTCCAACGATGCCAACACTGAATCACCTGCTCCACAATTCTTCGAGTATCGTCCAGAGTATTCGCAGTTCGGGGACCATGTCAATACGTCCATGATCTGGCTTCTCAGCAACCACCTTTCGGTCGTCGGCGAAACCACGTACGACCTGGATAACAGCATCGTGGCCCGTGGATCGATAGGAGCCGAGCTGCACCACTCGCCGTTGCTTTCCACTTCTGTTGAATACCGTTTCCTCAACGCCAGCAGCAACGAACTGCTCGAGCTCGGCTGGACCTACCAGTTGACACCGAAATACAGCATGTCTCTGTACCCGCAATGGGATTTCCTTCGGGACGAATTCCGCGCCGTGAGTCTCCGCGTTACCCGCCGCTTCCCCGAATTCGACCTGACCGTCCAGATCCGGCGTGACGAGATCCGCGACGACACGTCGATCGGCGCGTCGATCGGCCTGGTGGAGTTCTGAAAGAGGCTTGAGTCGTGAGTCTTGGGGCTTGACCGGTTCCGCCGGCTGCTGGGATATCAAGAATCAAAATACCTTCCCCAGAGGACGCGCAGGCGGTCTATCTCGCCGCGTTGAATCCTGCTCTTGTCCGACCAGATCGCCATGCGCAGCGCGTCGTGTGCGGGGCTGGGTTCGTCACCCAGCAGCCCAACGTTATCCAGCGCCGCACTGAGCAGTTCGATTGATGATTCCGTCGCCTTGGTGAGGTTCGCGATGATTTCGGTGAGAAGTGACGCTTGGTCACACCAATCGTCGCGCCGTCGCCAGCAGTCATAGTCAGTTGGTAACGCGACCAATGCGTAGGCGATCTCCGCCTCGCGGGCCAGGCGTGCCTCGGGAAGGGCCGTCATCCCGATCAGGTCGCCGCCCCACTGCCGGTGCACATTGGACTCGGCCCGGGTCGAGAAGCTCGGCCCTTCCATGCACACGTAGGTTCCCGAGGAATGAATGGTCACGCCACTGAGCTTTGCCGCAGCCGCAACCAGCCACCGACGCATCACGGGACAAAACGGCTCGGCAAATTCAACATGCACCGCGGCATGCTCGAAGAAAGTTCGTTCTCGACCCCCCGTGCGGTCGATAAGTTGATCGCAGATCACCAGATCCCCGGGGGCGATCTCTTGGCGAAGTGAACCTGCCGCACCAAACGCTACGATGTGCGTGCATCCGATCGACTTGAGGGCAAAGATATTCGCGCGGTAGGGGATGGCTGCGGGGTTGAGCAGGTGACCCTCACCGTGACGCGACAACAATGCAATCGACACATCACCGCAACAGCCGGTGATGATGGGGTCGCTGGGCCGGCCGAACGGCGTCTCGCATTCGATCGACCTGGCGCCTTGCGGATCGACACCACCGAGCAGCGTTTCTTCCAACCCAGTGCCGCCGATGATGCCGATTCGGATCTCAGGGGCCATGCGATGCATCGTACCGCGTGAGGGACGGGCCAGCCTTACTCCGCGGTACTCGGCGACGCCAACCGCCACAACTCGATGATCTGATACACCGTCAGTGCTCCGGGTCGCAGGTCGGGCGTGACGCCTGGGGGCCACTGCGAGACGTCGCGGCCGATGATCTTCCCCAACTGCTTGCGCCGCTTGTTGAAGAATCTGGTGACGAAGCGTGCAAAGCCACCCGGGTCGTCGATCCCGTGGCCCGGTCGGGGGCAGACGGCAATCATCGTGCTAGTGACCTTCGGAACAGGCCAGAAGCACGTCGGCTTGACCACTGCAAGGCGACGAACCTCGGCCAGCGCTCGCACGATAACCGTCAGTGGTCCATATTCCTTTGTGTGCGGCCGGGCGAGAATACGATCGGCGACCTCTTTCTGGATCGTGACAAACTGCCCCAGGCACTGCGGATGTTGGATCAACAGCACGCAGATCAGGGTGCTGGCCACCTGAAACGGCAGATTGGCGACGAGGCTGAACAGGCGGCCACCCAGCGCTTCGCCCACCGCCGGGTTCAACGCCCGGTGACGCAGTAGACAATCACCGCAGATCAGGCAAACGCGCGGGCCGAAGCAATCCGCGATGATCGCTGCCAGGTTGCGATCAACCTCACAAGCGATGACCTCGGCGCCGCGATCGAGCAGCGCTTCGGTCAAGGCGCCGGTCCCGGGGCCAACTTCCAGCACCACATCGCCCGGCTGCACCCCGGCTGCGTGGACAAGCCTGGTGACCTGGTTCTTATCGTGAAGAAAATGTTGCCCCAAGCGGTGCTTCGGCCGAATGCCACGCTCGGCGAGAACAGCGCGGATTTCAGACAGCGTCTGCATGCGCGCGGCCCGACGGCGAGGCAAGGGGACCCCGCAAAACACAAAGCGCGGGGGCAAGCCCCGCGGCTAAACAGACATTCATCGCTTGGACGCTCATGCCGTCACGCCTTGCCCAGATACTCACCGGTCTCGGGATTGATCCGCACGACCTGACCGTTTTCGATGAACGGCGGCACACGGACCCGAGCCCCGGTTTCGAGCGTCGCCTCCTTGAGCTGGTTCGTTGCGGTCGCGCCCTTGGGCTGCGGTGCGGTCTC
This sequence comes from Planctomycetota bacterium, assembly GCA_027295435.1. GTDB lineage: Bacteria > Planctomycetota > Phycisphaerae > Phycisphaerales > SM1A02 > JADFFQ01. The sequence continues at coordinate 4,950 of JAPUKX010000174.1, forward strand.
GGTCACTGTCAGCTCGACGGCGGCCGGCAACTCGATACCCAACGGCTTGTCGCGAAACAGCAGCACTGCGCACTCTGCATTCTCCTTCAGCCACTGGCTCTGCTGGGGCCCGATGACGTCGTTGCCGACCTCGATCTGATCGTACGTCTGGCAGTCCATGAACACGAACGGGCCTTTGCCCCGCCCGCCCGCATCATAAAGATATTGCAACTGACGCCGGTCGATGCTCACGTCTTCGAATCGATCCGAAGAATTGAGGCGGTTGGTTTTGATGGTGCCGGTCTGGAGGTTCTTCATCTTGGCTTGGATATAGGCCGGTCCCTTGCCCGGCTTGACATGCTCCGTTTCCAGGACCACGTGTAGCTGACCCTCATACATCAGGGCCTGACCGCGCTTGATCTCCGTTGCTCGTATGGGCATATGGGCAGAGCTCCAACTACTGGAGTTTAGCGGGCCGTGGCTTCAGCCCGCACCTCGCGAAGAACAGTCACCTTGATCTCGCCGGGGAAGGTCATTTCCTGCTCGACCCTCGCGGCAATACGACGCGCAATGGCGAAGGCTTCGGCATCGTCGGCTCTCTTGGCATCGACGATGACGCGGACCTCGCGGCCGGCTTGAATCGCATGGGCCTCCTTGACATATGGCTGCTCCTTGGCAATGGCTTCGAGCTGCTCCAGCCGCTTGATGTACATCTCCATCGAATCGCGGCGGGCTCCCGGGCGAGCCCCGCTGATGGCGTCGGCGGCCGACACGATCGGCGTATATGGTGTCGTGGGGTCGATATCGCCGTGGTGTCCGCCGATCGCATTGAGCACCGCCTCGGACTTCTCGCCGTGCTTCCGCACAAACTCCATGCCAATGGCGGGATGGCCGCCCTCCATCTCATGGTCCATCGCCTTGCCAATATCGTGCAGGTATCCCGCCCGCCGGGCGATGCCCCCATTGAGCCCGAGTTGATCGGCGATCATCTGGCTGAGGTAGGCGACCTCGATCGAGTGCTTCAGTACGTTCTGCCCGTAGCTGGTGCGGAAATGGAGCTTGCCCATTGCCTCAACGATCTTGGGATGCAGGCCGCGGATGTTGGCTTCGATCAATGCGTCTTGCCCATGCTTGAGAATACGCTCACCCATTTCCTTGGTGGTCCGCTCGACAATCTCCTCGATGCGGGCCGGGTGGACACGGCCATCGGCGATGAGCGTCTGTAGCGATTCTGCGGCAATGGTTCGACGAATCGGATCGAAGCAGGAGACGGCGATCACACCGGGTGTGTCGTCCACCAGGATATCAAC
>JAPUKX010000175.1 GCA_027295435.1 Planctomycetota bacterium
CGTGTCCGTGAAGTAAACGTCGCAACGCTGAAATGTCGAAAGCCCACAAAAGCCCAGGGAAAGCTTTCCCTGGGCTTTATGGTTGTGTTGGCGCCGGTATCGGATACGCATCGCATGCGGGGGTCCACCGGGTTGGCACAACCCGGCTCGCTGGGTAACTCGAGGTCACACGGCCGTTGCGGTTTCGGCCGGTTCCACGGCTGAGCGGAAACGGTGCAGCAGCACGTTGAGGATCGTATCTGCCTGGAGGTACGACACCGGCGCGCGGTAGTAGACCTGTGTTGCTCCGGCAGCGTCGGACTGCCCGACAACTCGCAGCGTCCCCTTAGCGGCGGCGAAGAGTCGCTCCAATTCCTCCGGCCGGTTGGTCGTCAAGATAATGTCGCGCTCATGCCGGGTGATCGAGCGAATTCCCAACATCGTGGCCAGCACGCGAAGCTGGGCCAATCGCAAGAGCGTCTGGGCGCCCCCAGGCAGCGCCCCATACGCGCTGGTCAAATCACTTTCGACTTGGCGAAGCTCCTCCAGACCGTCCGCCCGGCTGATGCGACGATAGACTTCCATCCGCCGGGAATCTGAGCGGATATAGCCCCCGGGCAAAGCGCCCGAAACGGCGATGTCGATGGCCGTGTCGATCGAGCTGATCTTGGGTTGTTTCTTGAGATCGGCGACCGACTGTTCGAGAAGCCGGCAATACATGTCGTAGCCCACGGCCGCGATGTGCCCGGACTGCTGGGGGCCGAGCAGGTTGCCCGCACCGCGGATTTCCAGGTCGCGCAGGGCGATCTTGAAGCCGGCCCCGAGCATCGAAAACTGCTCGATCGCCCTCAGCCGCTTCATCGCAACTTCGCTGACCACCTGATCGGCCGGGAGCATCAGGTAGCAGTACGCGCGGTGCTTGTAGCGCCCCACTCGCCCGCGAAGCTGGTGAAGCTCAGAGAGGCCGAACCTGTGGGCATCGTTAATGAACATGGTGTTGGTGGTCGGGATGTCGATGCCTGATTCGATGATGGTGGTGCAAACGAGAACATCCGCTTCTTGGCGAAGGAACTTCAGCATCACCGCCTCAAGCTGCCGTGAGGGCATCTGGCCGTGACCCACCAACACCCTCGCCTCGGGCACAAGCCGGTGCAGCTGATCCGCGACCGATTGAATGTTGTGAACCCGGTTGTGGACGAAGAATACCTGCCCTTCGCGGGCAAGTTCGCGCTCGATGGCTCGGGTGATTCGATCCGGGTCGATAGCGATCACCTCGGTGACAATCGCCCGGCGATCCAGGGGCGGCGTGGCCAGCGAGCTGATGTCTCGCAAACCCAGCAGGGCCATGTGCAGCGTGCGGGGGATCGGCGTTGCGCTGAGCGTGAGCACATCAGCGGTCATACGGAACGCCAGCAGCCGCTGCTTGTGTTGGACGCCGAAACGCTGCTCTTCATCAATGATGACCAGACCAAGGTCGGCAAAGCGAACATCCTTGCTCAACAGTCGATGCGTTCCGATGATGATGTCCACATGCCCCTTGGCCACCGCCTTGAGGATTTCATGTTGTTGCTTCTTGGTCTTGAATCGGCTGATGGATTCGATGCGAAACGGATAGTCGGCGAAGCGCTCGCCGAATGTCCGCTGGTGCTGCTCAGCCAGCACGGTGGTGGGAACGAGGACGGCGACCTGCTTGCCATATTCCGCGGCCTTGAACGCAGCCCGGATAGCGATTTCTGTCTTCCCGAACCCCACGTCGCCGCAGATGAGCCGATCCATTGATCGAGCATCGGTCATGTCACGCTTGGTCTGGGCGATTGCGGCAAGTTGATCGTCGGTCTCCTGGTAGGGAAACTCCGCATCGAACTCTCGCTGCCACGCTGTGTCGGCGGGGTAGCGGATGCCGGGTTTCGCTTCGCGGGCAGCCTGGATGCCCAGCATGTGGTCGGCGAGCTCCTGCACGGCTTCGGTGACCCGCTGTTTTTGCTTGGCCCACTTCTTACCCCCGAGGTGTGAAAGCTCCGGGCGCCCACGGAATGCCCCGATGTATTTCTGCACCAGCTCGATCTTCGATGCCGGCACATGCAGCTTCGCCCGGCCGGCAAACTCAAGGGTCAGGAACTCCTCGTGCGTTGTCTCCTTGCGGCCCTTGAGCCGCCCGAGACCCGCGAACTTTGCGATGCCGTGGTCCCGATGGACCACCAAGTCGCCCGGCTGAAGGTCTACGAACGCATCGCTTGAGCGAGAAGTGATCCGCCGCAGTCGCCTGCGGAGCTGATAGCGGTGTAGCAGCTCGTGATAGGGCACCAAGGCCAGCGGGCGTGCGGAAGGCGAGCCCCAGACAAAGCCGCGATGCAGATACTGCACCAGAACTTGCACCGTCGTAGCCGGCGCGAATTCCGCCAGCAGTTCGTTCATCCGTTGCGCCTCGGCCTGGTTTTGACATAGCACAACCGTCTCGTGCAACCCGGCCAGCTCTGCCAGCTCACCCACCGCTGAAGAAGCGTCCTCGGCAAAGGAAACCAGCAT
>JAPUKX010000176.1 GCA_027295435.1 Planctomycetota bacterium
GGTTCAAGGTACCGATGCCTCGGTGGGGGTCTGCTAAAGGGTGCGCCGGACCTCGATTGTTCTGTAACATTCCAGCACGTCACCCACCTTGATGTCGTCATAGCCGTCAATTTTCATGCCGCATTCCTGGCCGGCTCGCGCCTCCTTAACGTCCTCCTTGAAGCGCTTGAGCTGCTCAAGCCGACGATCCTTTTCGACCACGATGTCGTCGCGGGTGACGCGAATCTGCGCGTTGCGCTCGATCTGGCCGTCGGTGACATAGCAGCCGGCAACCATCCCGACCTTGGAGATCTTGAAGACCTCCCGGACCTCGGCATGGCCGAGCACTTCCAGCCTGTGCTCGGGTTCGAGAAGACCCTCGACCGCCTTGGTGATATCGTCGGTGACGTCATAGATCACGTCGTAGAAGCGAATATCGACGCCCCGCGATTCGGCTTCTCGGCGAGCCGGGGCGGCCGCGGTGACGTTGAAGCCGATCACGATGGCTCCGGCGGCGGCGGCCAGGACAACATCGGATTCGTTCACCCCGCCGACAGCCGCGTGCTTGATCGCGACGGTCACCTCCTCGGTGGGGATCTTCTCCAGCACCCCAAGGAGCGCGTCGATCGAACCTTGCACATCGGCCTTGACCACGAGCGGCAAGTCTTTCCTGGCGGCGAGAGCCATGCGCTCGAAGATGTTGTCGAGTGAGACCTTCGTCCGGACCAGGTCGCGCTCGCGCTGCTGCTGTCTGCGCCCCTGGGCGGAGGCTTCAGCTTCCTTGAGGGTTCTGACGACGTAGATCAAGTCGCCGGCGTCAGGCACCTCGCTGAGGCCCGAAACGGAAATCGGTGTTGACGGGCAGGCCTCGTCGATTCGCCCGCCACGGTCGTCGACGATATCGCGAACCCGGCCGAAGGCTTTGCCGGCCACGACGAAGTTGCCTCTTTGCAGGCGCCCCTGCGCAACGAGCACATTGGCCACGGGCCCGCGGCCCTCTTCAAGCCTGGCCTCCAGGACGGTGCCCTGAGCATCGCCCCCGAAGTCCGCGTGCAGCTCCAGCAGCTCAGCTTGATAGTCCAGAACGTCCAGCAAATCCTGGATGCCTTGGTCCTTCAGCGCGCTGATGCGCAACACTTCCGTCGAACCGCCCCATTCGGCCGGATTGAGATCATGTTCCGCCAGCTCGCCGAGGATCCGCTGGATATTGCCGTCAGTGGCTTCGGGCTTATCGATCTTGTTCAGCGCAACAACGATCGGCACACCGGCGGCCTTGGCATGGTTAATCGACTCGATCGTCTGCGGCATGACCCCGTCGTCAGCGGCGACGACGAGAACGACGACGTCGGTGACGTTCGCCCCACGAGCACGCATCTCGGTGAACGCCTCATGGCCGGGTGTGTCAATGAAGGTAATTGAGCGGTCCTTGTCACCGATGTGAACCGGCACCTGAAAAGCGCTGGTGGCCTGAGTGATCCCACCTGCTTCACTGGCGGCGACGTTCGTCTTTCGGATGCGGTCCAGCAGCGAGGTCTTCCCGTGATCGACGTGTCCCAGAATGGTCACGACGGGATGACGAGGCCGTTGGTCCACAACCTCACGCTGCTCGAACTGCTCGACGATCTGTTGCTCCGTTGATTTCTGTTCGACAACCTCAAGCTCAATATTGAATTCGAGCATGACCTCGACGGCGCTCTCACCATCAATGGTGGAGCCCAGGCCGACCTGTTGGCCCGCCTGGACAAGCTGTTTGACGATGTCCGAGGCCTTGACGCCGGTGGTGGCGGAGAGGGTCTTGATGGTGAGCGGTGCGATGACCACGACCGACCCGCCAGCCTCGGCGGCGGTCACCGCGCGAGGGCCGCCGCCGGCCGATCGCTTCAGGTTGTCACGGCGATGGGCCTTGAAGAACCCGCCGGAGCGGTTCAGCCGCGCTTCGCGTTCCCGCAGGTCCTGCGTTCGCCAGTTAAACGGCCGATCGACGGGGGTCAGGGTGCGACCGACGCGGCCGGTATCTTCGCCCGCCGAGGCAGTGCGGCGTTTGTTGCGGCGCGAGGTTCGCCCGGCACGGGCCGGCTCCGTCGTCGGAGCCTCAGGAAGCTCCGGTTGGGTGACGCCTGCGCCACGACCCGCTCGCGGCCCACTGCGACGGATCGACGGATCCGTGTGCCGGCCGATCGGCGCAAGCATTGGGACAACATCAGGACTTTCCACACGGATGATCTTGGGACCGGTAAGGATCGCCCGACTCGGCTGCTCGAGCATCGGGCCGGCGGGCTTGACCACTTGCGGGCGGTCGGGCACGTTTGTCGGCGGTGCCGCGACCTCGGCCTTGACAAGCGAGGCAGGGGCCCCCGACACGGTGTCTGGTGCTGCTAGCGGCGACGGGGGCGGCGGCGTTCGCCCAACGGCGGCCGGCGAGGCCGGCGCGGGCTGTTCGATCGGCTGCGGCGCGACCCCAACCGGTTCGATGGGGGCTTTCACCTCGGCATCGGGGGCAGTTGTTGCGGCCGCCACGAGGGGTGCCTCGATCACGGCAATTGCGGCGGCCTCTTTGGTGACCTTCTTGGGGGCCTTCTTCTTGGCCTTGGCGCGAGCCTTGGCCACATCCACCGGCGCAGCGGTCTCCACCGCGGTGGTCGCGGCTGAAGGCCCTTCTCCAAACCACTCGCGGACCGTCGCCGACAATCCCATAGAAACCGTGGACATGTGGTTGGTGATATTGGGGATTTCCTCGGCCTGGCATTTCGCGACGAGGTCCTTGGAGGTGACACCAAGTTCCTTGGCCAGTTGGAAGATTCGAATTGAGGTTGCCTTCTTTGCCACGACGATCTCCACCGCTCTCGTAGTTACGCGGAGCCTCGACTATCCGATGAAGAGGGCGCGACACGCTCCTGTTCATCCGGGGACCCTGACGCCGGCGCGTCGGGGTTCACCTGCTGGGGCGGCTCGGCCGGTTCGGCGGGCGATGCGCCTTCAGCGTGAGCGGGCGTTTCGGCGGAGGGCGGTGAGGCGTCTGGGGTAGCCGGCGCGGGGGCGGTCTCGCCGAGAATGGACGCGGCTACAGATTCCGCCTGTTGGTCGATCTCGGTGCCGAGGCCGGGCAACGCGCTCCCGGGTTCCCCGAGCACAGCTGCGGCAGCGGCCTCCTCCTCGGCCTTGCGACGCTCGGCTTCCTCCTTCTCCTTCTGCTGCTGCTCGGCAACGATGATCGCCTGGGCGGCACAGATCTCGACGACCTTTGCTGCCAACTCGGCCGACATGTCGAGTTCCTCCTGAAGCACAGGGGCGCAGACCTCCTCGATGTCGAAAA
>JAPUKX010000177.1 GCA_027295435.1 Planctomycetota bacterium
TACGCGAACAGCTTGATCCGGATGCGGTTGAACCTGGTTCACACCGCCGAGACCGACTGGGACGAGCAGGGGAACGGCTTGCTGCTCCTTAGCGCTCCGGACGACGGGATCATGGATGAGGTTCCTGGTCTGCGTGACGCATTCCGTGCTGATCTCGTCAATCTTGTTGTTGAGACCGGTGCATGTCTGGGAGCTGTAATAAGTCCAACCGACCGGTCGTCCGGGAGGGGATTGAGTATGGTCAGACGCCAAACTTGCCTGACGGGGCAACCCCTGGCCCATGAGATCGGCCACAATATGGGCTGTAACCACTTCTGGGGGGCGATCAATCGGAACGGCTTTTTTGAGTACTCATTCGGAAACCGCTTTCTCGGCGACAGTGGACGGTCGTGGAACACCGTGATGAACGGTCCTGGGATTGATCTCTTTTCCAGCCCCAACGTCGTCTTTGACGGCCAACCGACCGGGACCGCGGAGGGGCCACCAAACGCTGCGGATTGCGCGCGATCCATCGACGAGACAGCGATCATCGTGGCGAACTTCAGAGCCAGCGTGCCGCCCGACTGCAACGGCAATGGCGTCGGCGACGCCGAGGACATCGCAGACGGGACCAGCCCCGACGAGGACGCCAACGGCATACCCGACGAGTGTGATGTCGCGCTGTACGTCGACTCCAGTGCTCTGGCGGGTGGCGACGGCACCAGTTGGGACAACGCATACGTCGATCTGCAGGACGCCTTGGATAGAGCGGGCGCTCCTTGCAGCGGAATCTCCCAAGTTTGGGTTGCCGCCGGCACCTACACGCCGGATCGCGGGACCGGAGATCGGAGTGCTACCTTCAGCCTCCCGGATCTCGCGGTCTATGGCGGCTTCGCCGGCGATGAGAGGACCCTGGCCGAACGCGCAGGTCTCTTCGATCAGACGATTCTGAGTGGCGATCTCAGCGGGAATGACGGCCCGGGATTCACAAACAACGACGAGAATAGCCTACACGTCGTCACCAGTCACAGATTCGATGCCCCAGCGCTCCTTGACGGATTCACCATATCCGGCGGCAACGCCAACGGCCCCGATCAGAATCTGAACCCCGCCAACGGCTCCGGCGGCGCGGTCTTGGCCCAGGCGGGCAGCATCACGCTACGCAACTGCAGTTTCTTTGGCAACGCCGCCGACACGCGAGGTGGCGCCATCTTCAAGGCATCCCGGGACATCATGACACTGGTCGACTGCACGATCGATGGCAACACGGCCCTATTCGGCGCAGGCCTCTACGCCAGCGGTCCGGTGAGGCTGGTCAACTCCCAGGTTCGCGACAACACCGCAGGCAATAATGGCGGTGGGCTGTACATTCAACGGACCGATGTAGAGATGACAAACTGTGTTTACAGCGGTAATACGAGCCTCGCAGGTGGAGCTGTATTACTTCAACTATCCCAGGCGACGGTCACGAACAGCACGTTCGGGATGAACTCGGCGGCCTTCGGTGGAGGCGTGTTCTTGACCCAGTCGAGCACGCTCAGTGTGCGCAACGGCATCTTATGGGGCAATACGGGCGCTCAGATCTTTGACCATCCATCGAACGGCGCCAACGTGATCTCCGTGGAATCCAGTTGTGTGCAGGATGCTGACTCTGATGACGCCACCGTGTACCCAGGGATGAACAACATCGATGACGACCCACTGTTCGTGGACGCTGCCGGCGGGGATTTCCATTTATCGGCCGGGTCCCCGGCGATCGATGCAGGGGATAGCAACGCCGATAACCTTCCCGAGACCGACCTCGATGGCAAGCTCCGCATCGTCGGTGACGCAGTCGATTTGGGGGCCTACGAGCTCGGCACCGCCAACGCCAACACCCAAGTGCTCGATCTCATCGCACAGGTGGAGTTTCTCGTCGCAAGGAGCACGCTGAGAATGGGCCAAGGGAGAGCGCTGTCGTCGAAGCTCTGGGCCGCACTCAAGCAGATCGACCGAGGAAAGGACTTCCCGGCAAGGGGACAGCTCAACGCCTTCATCAACCAGACCCAGGCGTTCATGCGGAGTGGGATCCTCTCGGACGCGGACGGGCAGTTCCTTGAGGGAGAGGCACGGGCGATCATCGACGTCCTCAAGACGAGTCCTTCGAAGACTGAAGGCGCCCACCGATTCTGAACGGCAAAGATGAAGCGAAGCCGTTCGTGGGCACGAGAGAGGCCGCGCTCTCACCTTCCTCCGGTCCCTCGCAGGCCATCTCTCGCTCCGGGTGTACTGGTCCACCGATTCTTGACGCTTGAAAACGGCATGTGTGGCGTTGAATTCGGCATATCTTGGCAACTCAAGAATCGCTGGACCACTCACCTGCTGGAACAATGGACCTTCGCACGGCGCACCTGGACCACTTCACCGCGAAATCAGAACGCCCCGCCCCGGGGTCCAGGGAACCGCCGCGGCGTCGAGGCTCTCCTTCAGCGTCGCGAAATCGGCTTCCAGTCGATCGAGATCGCGGCGGACCTCCGCGAACAGCCGTTCGGCGATCTCCACATTGCGTCGCTGGGTCCCGGTCGGGCCGTAGGCCGACGCGCGGGCTCCATAGGACGAGAACCCGATTCGCTCTCCCACCGACATCGGCCCCGGATCGCCCATCTTCTTGCGCGTGTCGCTGGCCACCAGGCGATCCCGCAGCCGCTTCGCCCGTTGCCCGATCTCATTGGCGTCGTCGTAGAGGGCGGCGGGCGCGGTCGACCGCATCAGGGTCTTCTTGATCGCGCCGACCTCCTGGCCAAGCTCGTCGAGCGCCGCAACCGAGCCGGCGGCGGCCCTCATCAGTTCGTCGACCCGCCGCGAGAACGTGACCCGATCCCCCTGATTCGAGCCGGGCAGCACCGGCTCGCGGATCGAGACGACCTCGAACGTCTGGCGCTGGCCGAGATCTTCCAGCGTCCCGTCGACGCGCCGGCCGAAGCTGACACTGTAGATGCCGGGCGCGGCCAGGACACCGGCGGGGAGTATCCACGGATCGGGATCTTCGACCGCCTTCCAGGGGTGGGTGCCCGGGTAGCGCAGATCCCAGGCGACCCGATGGAAGCCGGCCTTCACCGGCCCCTCGATGTGACGGACAACGTTGCCGTCGACATCGCGGACCGTCAGCACGATGGCCGGCTCGTCCTCGAGCGCTTCTTCGGTCACCGCTTCCCACCCCGGGAACGGCGTGTTGTCGCCCGCCTTCGCCAGCGGCTTTTCGCGCTCACGCCGCTGCTCCTTCTTCGAGCGGATCTCCTCGGCGATGTAATAGGTGAACACCGCGCCGAACGGCGGGTTCGACGCCTGGAACAACGCCGCCCCCTGCGACGCCACACAGCCTTCTTCGCTGCAGCCGAGCGGGCGGCGCGGTACATACCACGGCGTGGTCCGCACCGGGAACAGCACAGTGTCCTTTTC
>JAPUKX010000178.1 GCA_027295435.1 Planctomycetota bacterium
ATGGCGTAGTCACGCAGCCGTCGGCCGCGGTATCCGTGCATGCCCGCCGGCGTCAATTGCCGCTTGGCCGTGTGCTTGGGAATGTCGGCGATGGGTACACCCACCCGCCGGGAAAGCTTCACTTTGGGACCGAGATATCGAGCCATCGAGGTTGATCCTTGCCCCACCAAGACATCGCTGGGGGGCCCCGGCGCCTGGTAGCGCGTGCGAAACCCTATATGCAATCATGATTCACCCATATCGTCAAGCTACCCCCCAAATAATCTGCGTTGCGGGATCTTCAGGCTGGGGAGCTTGCCGAGCACGACGCCCGAGCATTTTGAGATCGCGTGGCCCGTTTCGGGAGTGGTCGATAGGGGCGGATGCCTATCTGCGGGCCTAAGATCGCCGGGTGATGAGGATCTCCACTTCAGCGACCTTCCGGTCGCGGCTCGAGCCACGCGACTGAAGACTGGACTAGGCAGCCTTACGGGCGGACTGGGTGGTTGAGACAGCAATCGCGTTGATTTCAGAGGCGCCGGCGGCTTCGTCGTGGAACTGGGCCAGCACCGCTCGACAGGCTGCCCCGTGCTCTTGAAGCTCCGTCCGCTGGAGTGGCGAAAGCGATGATTCGCCGGCGGAGAGCTCCAGGTCGAAGACCTTGGCCGCATCCTCCAAGAGTTCCTGAAGCCGGCCGGTGTGTGGATCGGCCCCAGCCTTGCGAGCGCTTCGCTGATTCAACAGAATCCGACCGAGCAATCCCCGACACCACGTCTCCGCGACGGCTTTCCTCTCGACGGGCTCCTCGGTCCGGCGGAGTCGTTGCAATGCTCGCCGAGCCAGGGTCGGTCGGTTGATCATCGCAGCCGCGATCAAGAGCACCATCAGCGCTTCTGCGCGGTACCCGGAGACCCGGGCGAGCTTCGCCATCCGCAGAGCCGCGGTGTGAAACGCTCCCATGCTGAGCCATGCCCGGCCGGCCCTGGCCAGCGCGTCGGGATGGTTGGTGTCGATGGGATCCAATACCTGGCGAAGTCGTTTCAAGTCTGCGGTTTCCTCCAGAACGTCGATCAATTCGCACACGATCGCGTCGTCGTCGCTATGCGTCTGGTCCCGATGGGCCTGCACGAGCGTCTCGGTGGCTTCCAGCAGCCGCCCTTCGGCTCGCAGGACCCGGGCCCCCAGCAGCGCCGTGGGCATCTGTATCCGCTGCAATACGCCGCGCGCCAGATCGGGACGACCCGCGTCCAGCCAGGCGGCGCCCAGCCGGCCCTTGGTCCGGTCGCTTGGGCGGCGCTGATCGGCATGCTCAAAGAATTCTGCAGCCCGCTTCGCGTCACCCGTCTGATGGGCGACTTCCCCGGCCAGCTCCAATGCCCCACTGTGATGCGGCCGCTTGGCGATCACTAGCCCCAGCTCGCGGCCGGCGCGATCGAATTGTCCCTGGGCGTAGAAACTGCGCGCCCGCAGCAGGCCCAGCGCCGCATCAGTCGGCCGCAGCAGCAGCCCCTGCGCGATCAGAGCGGAGGCCGATTCGATATCGCCCCGCCGAAGCAGCAGCTCGATCTTCAGCTTGCGTGTGCAGAGACTATCAGGCATGGCCGAAAGGGCCCACTCCACCGAGTCATCATCATCGGGCGCAGCCGAGCGCGCCGTGCGAAGCAGGCGGGCCGCCATGACCCGATCGACGGTGGGTTGGCGCTGGCCGGTCGCGATGGAGGCAACGTGGTGAGGCGCCCGGATCATGCGGCTTTCTCCTGCTCCGTGGTGCCAGCCTTGCGCCCGATGGTCGCAATCACCGAGCCCGAATCGTCGGCGGAGGTCTGGGGCGTCGGAGCGGGCAACTCCCCAAGGAGCAGGGCCAGCCCGACGGACATCGGGTTTTCCTTGAGTCCTCGTAGCGCCCAGCGTCGCGCTGCCACGTGATCCCCAAGCAAGATCGACAGGCTCGCCAGTGCATGCAGCGCCGCCGCAGGTTCGCCCAGATCGGGCAAGGCCTGCTCCAGGGCTTTGCCAAGCAGGCGGATGGTGGGTAGATGCGGGCGCCGCCGTTGCGCTTCGGTCAACGGCCCGACCGCCGCTTCGAAGGTAATCAGTTCCATGGCCAGAGCATTGACCTGCTCGGGTGAGGGTTCTATGCCCTGGCGAGCGCCGGCCATCCCCAGCGATTTGAGAAAGACATCCACGTCCGGCTCTGCACCAACGGTCGCGCAGCAAGTCCGCAGCCGTTGGGCCCACATTTCAGTCTGGTCCTGGCGGCCTCGTTGCACGTTGATCAACAGCAACGCTTGCAGCGTTCGAGGATCTTCGAGATGCTTGAGATTCCGCAGCAGTGCTTGGACCGCAGCAGTATCGTCGCCTTGTTGCCATTCGAGCAGCCCCAGCAGGACCCTGGCGTCCAGCGGCGCCGATGCTCGCGCGGACCAGGGGAGCAGGTCGCTATGGGCTTCAGCTTTAGCGCCGAGGTGCAGCAAGCAGGCGACGCGCAACAGTCGAAGGGAAGCGGTGCCCCGGGATTGCCCAGTTGGGCACGCGTCAATGATGCCCAGCGCCGTCTCGGGATCGCCCTGGGCGAGGCGCACCCGAGCGAGTCGTTCGGAAACCCTCGCATGTCTCGGAGCGAGCCGGGCTGCCGTCCTGGCGAGCCGATCCGCATGGTCCCACATCCCCATGGCCATGGCCTGGTCGATTGCTTTCGTGAGTTGCAGGACAACATTCCGATCGTCGGCCGGTGGTGTCGTGGGGCGACGGCCGCTCTTGGTCGAGGTAGCCCAGCGCCGCAGACCGCCAATGATGGGGGAAAGGATACCGGGCATCGATCGAACTCCCTGTGCGGGGCAAACGACCCGCTTGGGAACATTGGGAGGGTGGGATGTGAGGGCTGAGGGGCCCACGCCCCTATAAAGGGTGTAATCGGACGAACCACCCTCGGGGTTGAGGCCGAATACCGGACCCGAATGTCCCGCAACAAGCTGATTAATAGGCCCGTACGTCGCAGGCAGCGCGCCAGTTGAGATAGGAGGTGTTGAGCACCTTGTAGCCTCCGGGCGTGGGGTAGTCGCCTGTGAAGGCCCAATCGCCGCGGTGGTCGGGGGTGGCCGCGCACAGCCCCTGGACGGTCTGGTAGATGATCTCGACACGACCGGTCCAGCGGAGCGACTCCGAGCGCACCAGCTGTGCGACCTTCGCCGATAGCTCATCAAGGGTGACGCGGTCGTAGATCGCTGCGACCTGGTTGACCATCTTCTTCTGCGGGTATTCCGCTTGTGCTCGGCAGCGCTGCTCGACCTCGTCGAGCAACTGCTCCTCACCGCGATCGTGCAGAACGGCGACCGCTGCCTCAAACGCGATGAACCGGCCGAGCTGGCTCATGTCGATCCCGTAGCAATCCGGATATTTGATGGGCGGGGCGGAGCTGACGATGATGATCCGCTTGGGGTTGAGTCGGCTGAGCATGGTGATGATCGATTCGCGAAGCGTGGTTCCCCGCACGATGGAGTCGTCAACGATGACCAGGGTCTCGTTGGGCTTCAGCACGCCTCGAGTGATGTCGTAGATGTGCCCCACGAGATCGCGCCGGGCAGCGTCGTGAGCGATAAAGGTTCGAAGCCGCTGGTCTTTGTGGGCAACTTTCTCGGTGCGAAGCCGGCCGTCAAGCGATCGCTCCAGGTCGGCGCGGGTAGCGGTTCCCCTTTCGATCCGTCGCCAGAGCTCTTCTACCCGGCGGGTGCGAGTCAGCCGGTCGATCTCCTCCACCAGTCCGACGTACGCGGCTTCAGCCGTGTTAGGGATGTAGCTGAACACGGCATCCCCCAGTTCATCGCCCAGCGCCTTCAGCACTCGCGGAGCCAGGTTGTAACCCAGGGCCTTGCGCTCGTGATGGATCGCTGGGTCATTGCCGCGGCTGAAATAGATCCGCTCGAACGTGCACTGCCTCAGCGCCAGCGCGCGGGTAAACGGCCGATGGTCGATCTGGCCATCGCGCTTAACGACCAAGGCGTGGGCGGGGGCGATCGGCTCGATGTCGCTGGGATCAACGTCAAAGACGTTGGCCAGGGCCGCTCGTTCCGAGGCGACGGCGACGACCTCGTCGTTGAGGTAGAAAAACCCCGGGCGAATGCCGGCCGGATCCCGGCACGCGAATGCATCGCCGTTGCCCAAGAGCCCCGCGAAAACGTATCCCCCGTCGAAGTCTTCGGATGCCTTGCGGAGGATCCGAATCAGATCGATCTGGCGAGAGGTTTCTCTGGCCAAGTCCTTCCCATCCAGGCCGCGCAGCGACTCCGGGCCCATGGTGGTTCGTAGATAATTATGCTCCCGATCAAGACAGTAGCTGATGCGCTCCAGGATCACCTGCGTGTCGGAGTCGCCCACGGGGTTCAACCCGAATTCGACCAGTTGATCGAACAGCTCCTTGGCGTTGGTCATGTTGAAGTTGCCGGCCAGGACGAGATTTCGGCTGGCGGTGTTGTTCGTGCGCAGATAGGGGTGGCAGTTGGCCAGGTCATTGCCGGAGTGCGTCCCATAGCGAAGGTGCCCCAAATACAACTCGCCGAAGAAGTCGCAACGTCGCTTCAATTCGTCGTCGCTGAGGTTTGCGAGGTTCTCGTCGCCCAGCGCGTTGACGTCATCCATGACAATGTCGAAGACGCGCTCGATGGCGTTGTGCTTGTCCGAGCGGACGCGTTTGATGTACTCGACGCCCGGGGGCATGTCGAACTTGACGACCGCGACGCCCGCGCCGTCCTGTCCGCGGTTGTGTTGCTTCTCCATCAGCAGGTACAGCCGGCGCAATCCCCAGGCGGGGTCGCCGTACCGCTGCCGGTAATAGCTCAGCGGCTGCCGCAACCGCAGCAGAGCCAGACCGCAGTTGTGGCCGATCGCATCACTCATCCAAGCGCAAGGGTAGGCCCGGCACCCGCCCGCTGCAATGGTCGGACTGGGAACCGATAGGTGTTTCGCGGGCGGGCCTGCCACAAGCCCCGCAATGCCATGCGGGGCTCTATTGGGGCCGCACCTCCTGGAAGCTCAATGGGCGCTGCGGTTGGGCCGCCGAGGTCGGACGACCCCTAGCCCGGCTGATATGCAACAACGGTGTTGGCTGATGCTGGTTGCTGATCGTCAGCCGGTCGAGCAGATGCGGTGCCCGCCGGGCGTACAACCTCTGCACGATCCGCGGGTCGTTACAGTGCCGCGACAGGTGCAGCAAAGCGATGTGACGAAGATCGCTGTGCTCGGCCAATCGAAGCACCGCGTCCAATGCTTGCTCATTGGACAGATGACCAAGACCGCCCATGATCCGCCGCTTGAGCGCTGCCGGCCGAAGGCTGTTCATCTGCATCCGCCGGTCGTAATTGGACTCGATCGCCAGGGCTGATAGGTTGGTGAACCGCTGGAAGAATGTTGCCGGCACTCGCCCGAGGTCCGTCGCATACCCGAGCCGGGCGCCGCCGTGGTCGATCACGAAGCCGGTCGTGCCGAGTTGGTCATGTGGAAGCAACACCGGATCGATGACGGTTGCGGCGCCCAGTTCGGGGGCCTCGTCGAAAGGTTCGGCGCTGCGGATCGGCAGTCCCGCCCGGATCGCACGGTCCAGGTGCCGCCGATGAATGTGCCAGGTGGTTTTCAAGGACACCGCCGGCGCCATCCACCCTGGATGAAAGTGGTCATAATCGACGTGCGTGAGCAGGATTGCACCGATCTGCCCAAGCGAAACACCCAGGGGACCGAGTCGCGTTGCGGTCAGTCGTGGAGATAAGCCGGCGTCGATGAGGATGTGCCGCGCCCCGCCGGGACGATGAAGAATCAGCAGCGAGCAGTTGCCCGCGGAGCCGCTACCGAGAACACTCATTGAAATCGACATCCATGTCTCCCTATTCTGATGTGCGTATTGTACACGATCTATCGGCGCGACCGAGGCGCTATGATCGTATGTTGCGTCGGGTTTCCTCTGTTCACTTGGCCGTGGGTGGAAGCCCGCGGATTCTGCGAAAGCGTTCAACGACGCCGTATGTCTGCGATTGACTCACGACATGCCGCCGGAATCGATCTTAAGGTCCGCGATCTTGGCGCAGTGGCCTACGCGGAGTCGCTTGCGTTGCAGCGGGACCTCCAGCGGCAGGTGATCGAGGCGAGGACGGGGTCCTGTGCAGGTGGGGTGGGGTATTTGCTGCTGGTCGAGCATGTTCCGCCGGTGATCACCGTTACTCGCCGCAAAGGGGCCCAGCAGCACGTCGTGGCTACCGAGCAGCAGCTTCGCGACGCCGGTGTCGAGGTCGCCCAGACAGACCGCGGCGGTGACGTCACCTACCACGGCCCGGGCCAGCTCGTCGTCTATCCCATCCTCGATCTGAACGTCCTTGGCCTGCGGCTGCACGGTTACATGCGGTTTCTGGAGAGGATCGTCATCGACACGCTGGCCGGCTTCGGCGTCGAGGCGCATCGCGATTCATCCGCGACCGGCGTGTGGGTGCAAAGGAAACCTCAAAACGCCGAAACGTCAACACTTCAAGATACCGCAGAGGGTGTTTCGCCGCAGGGCGTGCCCCCGCGCCAAGGAGCCAAAATCTGTGCCATGGGCGTCCGCGTTTCGAGATGGGTATCCATGCACGGCTTGGCGCTCAACGTCACGACCAATCTGGATCATTTCAACCTGATCGTGCCCTGCGGACTCGCCGGCCGAAGGGTCACCAGCTTGCAGCACGAATTGGGTGATCGCTGTCCTGCGATGAGCCTGGTGAAGCGCGTGATCGTCGAGCAATTCAGCCACGGCATCGCACAGCTTGCAGCATCGTCTAGCGGTCGCTCGTAAAGCGACGCACCTTGAGTAGGCGGGACGCTACGCGTCGCGGCTATCCTTCAGAAACGCTACTCCACTTCCAACGCCAGTTCCTGGAGGACCTCGTCAGTGATGTCTAGCGCTTCGGGGTATCGAAGCGCGATGCGGGCGCGGATCGCAGTGTACGCTTGCACTGGGTTGGTGGCCTGCAATTCGTTGGTCGTCGGAATAAAGCGCCAGACGATGTCGATGTTGCGCCGCTCGGCCACCACCTCGACGGCAGCGACGAGATCGCGATAAGCGTCTTCGATGTGCTCGGCGGCGAGTCGGCCTCGCCGGCGGGCCCGCTCCAGTCGCCACCGCTCCCGCTCCTGGACAATCTGTTGATACGCTCTGGCGACATCCTCGGTGAGGGGATCATCACGGTCGAGATCGCGGTGCTCCTCCATGAACGCCGCGATGGAAGCGTCAAGTTCCTCGTCGGTGGCTCTGATCTCTTCTTCCAGCTGGTCGCGTTCCTCGGCGTATTGCTCGGCTTCAAGCAACGGCCCGACCGCCTTGCCGACGTGGACGAACCCGATGCTGTACGCCCGAGCATGATCGCTGTCGCCCCAGCTCAGCCGCCGAGCCTGGTTGCGCAGCACAAGCCGATGATCCTTATCGACCAGCGTCAACGCCTCCGCCGGACCGAGTTGGTCGGCCGAGGGGTCGTCAGCGGCCACAGCGTGCCGACCGCCTCCGCCGGTTATTGCCGAGATGTTTATCCCTAGCAGCAGGATCAACGTGCCATAGATGACGATACGTTCACGAGTGTTCATGGGTATCCTCTAGCTAGGGGTTCACGCGCCTTTTGCGGCTCGACGTACCGGGGTAAGCCCGGCGGCGAAACTATTCACCAATCACGAATCAAAATTATTCCCCCTGTTGCAACACGGCCAGGAACGCTTCCTGAGGGATGCTCACCGAGCCGATCATCTTCATTCGCTTCTTGCCCGCCTTTTGCTTTTCGAGCAGCTTGCGCTTGCGCGTCACATCACCGCCGTAGCACTTGGCGGTCACGTTCTTTCTGACGGCTTTGATGGACTCGCGGGCGATGATCTTGCCGCCGATCGCCGCCTGCAGCGGAATCTCGAACTGATGGCGATCGATCTGTTGCCTGAGCTTCTGCAGGATGGCACGGCTGCGCCGGGTGGCCTGGGAGCGATGACAGATCAGGCCCAGCGCCTCGACCGGCACCTCATTGACCAGAATGTTCACCTTCACCAGTCGATCAGAGCGGTACCCGATGATCTCGTAATCCATCGTGCCGTAGCCGCGCGTGATCGACTTCAGCTTGTCGTAGAAGTCGTAAATGATCTCCGCCAACGGAAGCTCGTAATCGAGGATCAGGCGGGTCTGGGAGACGAACTGTTGACCCTTGGCAAGGCCTCGCCGACTATCGCACAGCTTCATCAGGTCGCCGACACTCTCGTTGGGGCAGATGATCTCCAGCTTTACAATCGGCTCGCGGATGGATTTGATGTTGGAAGGATCGGGCAGGTCGGCGGGATTGTGAATCTCAACAAGCGAGCCGTCTCGTAGCTCGATTTCATAACTCACCGTCGGGGCGGTTTGGACGAGCTGCACCCCGCCTTCGCGCTCCAGCCGCTCCTGGATGATCTCCATGTGCAGCAGCCCCAGGAAGCCACATCGGAATCCGAATCCCAGCGCATCGGAATGTGTTGGCTCGTAGGTGAAGCTGGCGTCGTTGAGGCGCAATTTCTCGATCGCCTCCCGCAGGGTCTCATAGTCGCCCTTCTTGCCGGAACCCTCCGACGTGGTGGCCGGATAGAAGTCACAATAGACCATCTGCTTCGGCTCTTGGTACCCGACCAGCGGCTCGGCGGCGGGATCGTTGTCGAGCGTGATCGAGTCGCCGATGCGCACATCCGACAGCGCGCGGATCGACGCCACCATGTAGCCGACCTCGGCGTGCTCGAGTCGGTCGAGCTTGACGGGCGCGGGCGTGTATCGGCCGAGCTCGTTGATGGTGTACCGCCTTCCGGTGCCCATCATGCGGATCTTGTCGCCGACGCGAAGCGAGCCGTCGAAGACGCGGAAATAAATAATGACGCCGCGATAATCGTCATAGTGGCTGTCGAAGATAAGGGCCCGGGTCTGATCGATTTGCGGCGGTTCTGGGGCGGGCAGCTTCTCACAAATGCGATCGAGCAGCGCCGCCACCCCTTCGCCCGTCTTGGCCGAGCAGTACATGCACTCATCAGCGGGCAGGCCCAGCACCTGCTCGATCTCCATGGCAACCTCTTGCGGCCGAGCGGAAGGCAGATCAATCTTGTTGATCACGGGTATCAGCTCCAGGTCATTTTCCACGGCCAGATAGGCGTTGGCCACGGTCTGGGCCTCGACGCCTTGAGAGGCGTCCACCACCAGCAGCGCTCCTTCGCATGCCGTCAACGCTCGCGAAACCTCGTAGGAGAAATCCACGTGGCCGGGGGTGTCGATGAAGTTGAGCTGATATTCCTCGCCCTGATAGGTGTGGTGCACGGTGACCGCGGAGGCCTTGATAGTGATTCCTCGCTCGCGCTCGAGGTCCATCGTGTCCAGGAGTTGCTCGCGGGCCTCGCGCGGCGAGACTGCTTCCGTGAGTTGCAGCAGACGGTCGGCCAGGGTGCTCTTGCCGTGGTCGATGTGAGCGATGATGGAAAAGTTGCGAGTCTGCATCGCAAGGCTGACAAAAAGGGACCAGATACGAAGGCGGGGAATCTTATCAGCGCCCAGGGCAGAGGAAGGGACCGAGGCAAAG
>JAPUKX010000179.1 GCA_027295435.1 Planctomycetota bacterium
CGAGGAGGTGGAGCTGGTCACCCACCACCTCGATCTGTGCTCGGCGCCCAACTACGGAGTCAATCTCCGTTGACGCCCACAGCGACCAGCGCGCCAACCGGCGTACGCCGGGTCATTTCAGCCTGGAACCGATTCTTTTTCTTCCAGGGTCCCATCCTCAGCTTGGGCGTGTTCCGCATCGTTTTCGCCTTTTGCCTCTTCTTCGAGGTTGAGACCACGCGCGTCCACTCGCGCTTCGCCATCGAAGGCGGGTTCCACATTCCGTACCTCTCCTTCATTGGGCAGGTTTCGGAGCCTACGTATCACCTGTTGCATAATCTGCAGTATCCGTTCATCGTGCTTCTGGGATTGGGGTTGTTCTCGCGTGCGTGCTGTGGCGCCCTGCTGCTGCTACAGGGTTTCGTGTACTTCAACGATCTGCAGAACTTCCGAAACCACCCGTACCTCTTCCTGCTTGTGCTGCTGTTGCTGTTGTTCTCGCCGGCAGCGAACGCCGTGTCCGTCAGCGCAATGGGGCGAGCTCTGTTCAAAAGGCGCTCGGTGATAACGGCGCTGGTGGAGCAGCGAGACTCTTTGACATGCCAGCGCCTCATGCAGATTCAGATCTGCCTGGTGTACCTTGTCGCGGGTCTGCACAAATGCACACCATTCTTCTTCTCCGGTAAGGTGCTTGCGTATTTCCTCAATCAATCCGTGGAGCATTGGAGGCCGTATCTGGATTTCTTTTTTGCGACTGCAACCGCGGATCAACTGCAAGTGAAGCTCCTGAGCCCACAAGTGCAGATGTGGCCCTCGATAATGACCGTGGTGATGGAGCTCGGCCTGCCCTTTGCGCTTTGGCACCGTAGAACCCGGCGGTGGGCCATGATTCTCGGAATCTTCTTTCACCTCGGCATCGGGGTGTTGATGAATATCACTACGTTCTCCGCTGCCATGATCGGCAGCTATCTGCTGTTCCTGGCTCCGGAGACCTTGCCGCGCTTGGCGCGCAGGGTGATCGGAGACCACCGTGGGGAGACATCCCCGCCCACCTCGCGCGCGGAGCGTAGAAGAGCGATGAGGCAGCGCCGCAAGGAAGCCGCCGCCGCCAGGCGGCGAGAACCCCGGCGTGGCCGCCGGGGCTACACGTGAAGCCCGCGGCCACGCGGCGCGGATCAAATCTAGCCGGGACGCTACACGTCCCAGGACAATTCTCAACGCAAATCACCCGCAGCCGCCGATCCTGATTACGCAGGGTCGCGCCTCTGCGTCCCGGGTGACTCTGCGGCGAATACTCCGGATTGGACGGGAATCAAATGCCCAGGCGAAAGCGCAGACGACGCAAGACCAAGCCAGCCCCCAAGCAGCCGCTGGTGAGGATCGACGCCGTGACACGCAAGCGCATTGCGGCGGGTGTTTCATGGGCCCTGGCCGTGGGCGGCGTGATCACCGCATCGGTGCTCGGCGTGCCCCGGCTGCAAGCCTACGCATCGGACCGCCAACAGATGGGGGAGATCGAATTCCGCTTCGTCAACTCGCCGGCCTGGGTGACCGGCGACCTCCAAGAGATGTTGGTGTTGACCGCAGCCGTGCACATCAGCGCCGACCCGCTTCGGCGCGACGGATTGGTGACGGCCCGCCGAGCGCTGCTGGCCACGGGATGGTTCCAGGAGGTCCGCCAGGTTCGCCGGGTTGGTGCCGGGCTCGTGGAGATCGATGCTCGTTTCGCTCAACCGTTTGCTGTGATCCGCGACGCAGACGGAGACCACCTGGTTGATCCGCGGGGCCGGCTGATGCCCAAGACGTTTCCTCGCGGCGGGGCTGAGAAGTTCACGGCGATTCTGGGCGCTCGGTCTGGGCGACCGGCCGGGGTGGGTCAGCAGTGGGAAGGATCGGATGTGACTGCGGCGCTTGGCGTGCTGCGACTGATCCACGCCCAACCGTGGCGCCGGCAGGTGGCCGAGGTTGACCTGACTCATGATCTGCCTGAATTGTCGATCCGGCTCATCACTGACCGAGGCTGCACGATCGTCTGGGGAAGACCGCCCGGCGAAGAGCGCGGTGGCGAGGTGCCCGCGACGCGAAAGCTGAGCTATCTGGATTACCACTATCAGCACTACGGCCATATCGACCGCGGCTTCGCCAGAGAGCTGGACATCACGGGCGACGTGGTCATCGGGCGGTGAGCGAAGCCCCCGCAGCCACAGGCCGCCGATCGGATCTCACCGGGCCGCTCCGCGTTTAGGTGCCGGCGGGCGTCGCTTGGCGGCTATCCATACACTGTTTCGATGCCACGCCAATCGCAGATGTTGGTGTTGCCTCGGGGCCTGATCCTGCTGGCATCGGTTTGGTTGGTCGCCTCCTGGATCCTCGCCATCGGTCTTCGCGCCCCAGTGGAGCCGTCCTCAGCCAGCTATACCCCCGGGGTGCGGCTGATGCTAATGTGCGTAGCGATCGGGCTGATGATCGGCTGGCCGGTGCTACGCCTCAGCCAATCGCGGATACCGCTATCGATACGGCAGACGCTGTTGGACCTGGTGGTTCTGCTGGCGCTGGTGCAAGTGGTCGTGTGGCCGCTTCGATTGGTCACACCGTGGCCGCCCGCGCGCACCTTCGCGTTGGACGCAACGCTGGCCGGCTGGGCGGCGCTGGCTGGGGCCATGGTGGCGTCGGCGGTCGGGTCAACCCGGGCCGGGCCGAGGAACTTGGCGATGTTGGCCTGCGTAAGCATGTGCCTGGCCGGACCGGCCGCGGCATGGGTGGGGGTGCTGGTCTCGCCGGTCGGTGATCCGGCCCAAAAGCTTCTCACGATCGGCCCGCTCATGGAGATCCATGCCCTCACCGAGGGCGGTAGCGCGCCGGTCACACCCCAGCGATGGCGATGGCTCGTGGTGCTCACTCTGGCCAACCTCGCAGCCTGGACAGCTTTGAGCATCGCCAAGCTGCTCGATGGGTCGCGGACATCGCCCAGCATGGATCCCTCACACTGACTGCCGATCGTCGAGTATGGGCCCCGCCACCGCCCCACCAACGGCCTCCGGTTGACACTCGTGGTATCCTTTCTGGCCCCTGGGTTCGGTGGGATTTGCGAACAGCCCTCGGCATCGACGAATGATGGCAGACGCGCCTGAGAATGATCCAGCCAGGGACGAAGCCCTGCGGCGCTTCGCTGCGCTGGTGGACAGCGTCGGGGTCAAGCGATTCGCTCAGTCGCTGGCGATTTCCACCCGACAGATCAACCGCATTCTGGCCGGCGCCCAGCCCAACCCTGTCGACCGCCTGGTACGGGCGCTGCAGAGCGCTGAGCCCGAGGTGGGCGATCGCGTCCTGGACTTCGTCTGTCAGGAGATAGGCGGCCACTTTGTGCGCCACGAAGCGTTCGACGACGCGACCGTCAACGCCGTCAAAGAGTGCGCCGAAGCCATCGCCGCCATCAGCGACGGACAAATCTCAGAACTCGATCTCAAAGAGATACGTGAGGCGATCAGCGCGCTGAGCGGCCTCATCACCGCGTTTCACACTCAGCGCACCGATCC
>JAPUKX010000018.1 GCA_027295435.1 Planctomycetota bacterium
CAGGATGTCGCCCTCGTCGAGTCCGTCATCGGGGTAGAACCAGCTCAGGCCGGATTTGGTCGAGCCCCAGATGATCGGCCAATTGATCGAGGACGGGCCGCGATGCAGCGGCAGCAGCGAGGGGTGGAAACAGATCGAGCCAATCTTGGGGATGTTCCGCGCCGCCTCCGGCATGAAGATGATCATGTAGGCCATGACCATCAGGTCGGCGTCCAGGCCGCGCATCTGGTCGAGGACGTCCTTGTCCTTGTAGTTGGCCGGCTGGAACAGCGGCAAGCCATGCTCCAGCGCCGCCTCCTTGATCGGATCGGCCGGGCGGCCCTCCTTGTCGGGCGCGGTGTAGACCCCGACGACATCGTCCTTGCCGGCGTCCAGGATACCCTCCAGCGCCGCCCGCCCGAAGGCCTGCTGTCCGTTCACGATCAGGCGCATACCGCCCTTCCTTTCTGTCGCCGCCGGGTTGTCCCGGCGTTTGTTCCGTCGTCGCATGGAAGCTCACTCCGCCGCCGCCCTCTTTCGAGGGAGGGCCAGGGAGGGGGCAATCCCGCCCTCAACTCACTCCGCCGCCTTTTGCAGCTCACCGACCGCGCCCGAGGCGGCGATGCGATGGATCTCCTCGTCCGAATAGCCCAGCACGTCGCGCAGGACCTCCTCGGTATGCTCGCCCAGAAGCGGCGAGCGGGTCACCTCGGAGGGGCTGTCGGACAGCTTGATCGGGTTGCCGACCGTCAGGTACTTGCCCCGGGTCGGGTGATCGACCTCGACGATGGTTCCGGTTGCCCGCAGCCCCTCGTCCTCGGCGATCTCCTTCATGCTCAGGATCGGGCCTACGGGTATGTCGAGCGGGTTGCACAGATCCATGACCTCGAACTTGCCCTTGGTCATGGTCCATTTCTCGATCTCTCCGAAGATCTCATTGAGCTTGTCGAGCCGCGCCGGCGGGGTGGCGTAGCCCGGGTCTTCCTTCCACTCCGGCTTGCCGATCAGATCGCAGATCTTCGGCCAGGCCGCGGCCTGGGTGATGAAATAGGTATAGGCGTCGGGATCGGTCTCCCAGCCCTTGCACTTCAGGATCCGGCCCGGCTGGCCGCCGCCCGAATCGTTCCCGGCGCGGGGCACCGCCTCGCCGAAGGGGATGCCCTCGCCGTGCTGCGAATACTCGGTCAGCGGCCCCGCCGAGAGCCGCTGCTGGTCGCGCAGCTTGACCCGGCAGAGGTTCAGCACCCCGGCCTGCATCGCCGCCAGAACCTTCTGGCCCCTCCCGGTTTTCTCCCGCTGGAACAAGGCGGTAACGATGCCCAGCGCCAGGTTCAGCCCGGTGCCACTATCGCCGATCTGGGCGCCGGTCACCAGCGGCGGGCCATCGACGAACCCGGTGGTCGAGGCCGCGCCGCCGGCGCATTGGGCGACGTTCTCATAGACCTTGCAGTCCTCGTACTTGCCGGGGCCGAAGCCCTTGACCGAGGCCATGATCATGCGCGGGTTGATCTTCTGGATCGCCTCCCAGCCGAAGCCCATGCGATCGAGCGCGCCGGGAGCGAAGTTCTCGACCAGCACGTCGCATTCCTCGACCAGCCGGGTCAGCACCTGCTTGCCGGTCTCGTTCTTCGAGTTCAGCTCGATCGAGCGCTTGTTGTGGTTCAGCATGGTGAAATACAGGCTGTCCGCGCCCGGCACGTCGACCAGCTGATTGTGGGTCGCGTCACCGACCCCGGGGCGCTCGACCTTGATCACGTCGGCGCCGAACCAGGCCAGAAGCTGGGTGCAGGTCGGGCCGGACTGCACATGGGTGAAGTCGAGGATCCTGACGCCTTCGAGTGCTTTCATTGCGTGCTCCTGTTGTTGAGCAGTTGGTTCGACGGAGCTGACTTACTTCTTGGAAACCACGCTTTGCGGGTTGAGATTGCCAATGCGACCGCTCTCGGTGCCGGCCTTTTCGTCGATCACCGCATTGATGAGGGTCGGCTTGCCGGAATCCATGGCCTCGTTCACGGCGCGGCTCAGATCATCGGGCGTTGTCGCATAGACGCCGACGCCGCCGAACGCTTCCATCATCTTGTCGTAGCGGGAGTTTTTGACGAAGACGGTCGTTGCCGCGTCCGATCCGCCAGTGGGATTGACGTCGGTTCCACGATAGATGCCGTTGTTGTTGAAGACGACCACGCAGATCGGCAGGTTGTACCGGCAGATCGTTTCCACCTCCATGCCGGAGAAACCGAAGGCGCTGTCGCCCTCGATTGCGAGCACGGGATGGCCGGTCTCGACTGCCGCCGCAATGGCGGTACCCATGCCGATACCCATGACACCCCAGGTGCCAACGTCGAGCCGTTTGCGCGGCTTGGACATGTCGATGATCGAGCGCGCGAAATCCAGCGTATTGGCACCCTCGTTCACCAGGATCGCATCGGGGCGCTGCTTGATGATGGTCTTCAACACGCCCAGCGCACCATGAAAATCCATCGGCGCATTGTTGTTCATCAGCTTCGGCGCCATCTTGGCGACATTGGTTTCGACCTTGGCTCTGATCGCGCCCGTCCATTCCGCCGACGGGGCCTGCCAGTCGGCGCCCATGCCCTCAAGCAGCGCCGCGACACAACTGCCAATATCGCCGACCAGCGGGGCCGCGATCTCAACATTGCTGTCCATCTCTCTCGGCTCGATGTCGATCTGGACGAATTTCTTCGGCTCGGTTCCCCACTGCTTGCCTTTGCCGTGCGACAGAAGCCAGTTAAGGCGGGCGCCGATCATCATCACCACATCGGATTCTTTCAGCGCCAGCGAACGCGCCGCGCCAGCGGACTGCGGGTGATCGTCAGGAAGCAGGCCTTTGGCCATGCTCATCGGCAGATAAGGAATGCCGCTCTTCTCGATCAGAGCGCGGATTTCGGCATCGGCCTGCGCGTATGCAGCCCCTTTGCCGAGGATAATCAAAGGGCGCTTGGCACCTTTCAGCACATCGAGCGCACGCGCGACAGAATCCGGAGCGGGAATCTGACGAGGCGCCGGATCGATAACCTTGACAAGCGACTTGGCGCCGGCCTCGGCATTCATAACCTGCCCGAACAGTTTTGCGGGCAGATCAAGATAGACGCCGCCCGGACGGCCGGACACAGCCGCGCGAATGGCGCGCGCAATTCCAATACCGATATCTTCTGCATGCAGGATGCGATAGGCCGCCTTGCACAGGGGCTTGGCGATGGCCAGTTGGTCCATCTCCTCATAGTCGCCCTGCTGAAGATCGACAATTTCACGCTCGGACGAGCCAGAGATCAGGATCATCGGCCAGCAATTGGTGGTGGCATGCGCCAGCGCGGTCAGGCCGTTGAGGAAACCGGGGGCCGACACCGTCAGGCAGATACCGGGCTTTTGCGTCAGGTAGCCCGCAATGGCCGCTGCATTACCCGCATTCTGCTCATGGCGGAACGAGATGACGCGCATCCCTTCGGCCTGCGCAAGACGGCCGAAGTCCGTGATCGGGATGCCAGGCACACCATAGATCGTGTTGATGTCGTTGAGCTTGAGTGCGTCGATGACAAGATGAAAGCCGTCCGTCAGCGCCTGCGGCGGGTCGGTTTCAACTGCAATTGCATCCTTGCTCTTCCTGGCCTGCGTGCCGTGCGTGGTGCTCGATGCCACAGCCATATGCTCTCTCCCTTGGATTCGCGTGTTTTCCGGTCAGCCCTCGGCCGGGGGAACCGGCCCGGTGATGAATTTCCAGCTCCGGCGGATGTAGTCGTGGAGCCTGAGCGTGTGCTCGCGCACCAGTTCGCAGGCAAGCTCGGCGTTGCGGTCCTCGATCGCCTCGATGATGTTCATGTGATCGACCACCGACCGGTCGGCCCGCGAACTGTCGCGCAACGCCTTGCGCCGCACCGCTTTGAGATGGGTGAACAGGCCCTGGGCGATGTCCTGCAGCATCCGGCATTTCGACATGCCCAGCACGCAGAGGTGGAACTCGATATTGGCCTCGGAATACTCGCTCAGGCGCGCCTTGGCGTTGTCCTTGGTGAACTGGGTGCCGATCTGGCGCAGCCGGGCGATTTCCGCACCGCTGGCGTGCTCGCAGGCCAGTCGTGCCGCCATGCTCTCCAGTGCCGCCCAGACGGTGATCATCTCCAGGATCTCGTCCAGGCTCTTGCGCTTGATATAGACGCCCCGGCGCGGCGCGATCTCGAGGAAACCCTCCTGCTCGAGGCGCATGATCGCCTCGCGAATCGGTGTGCGGCTGATCCCCAGCCGGTCGGCCAGCGTCCGCTCGTCCATGCGCAGGTTGGTGTCGGGGTCGTAGATGTCGAGATCCATGATGCTGGTCTTGAGCACATCATAGATGTGCTCCTTCAGGCTGAAGGAGCCGTCCACCGGCTTCAGGTCGAGCGTCTTGCCCAAGGCTTC
>JAPUKX010000180.1 GCA_027295435.1 Planctomycetota bacterium
CGGGGGGGGTGGGGGGGCCCCGGGTGTTGGCCGGGGGGGGGTTGTGGGGGGGTTTTTTTTTCGGGGTGGGGGGGGGGGGGGGGCCTCGGGTCGTTGACGCCGGAGCACCACGCGCCGAGCATGGCCCCGAGGTCGAACGCGTCAACGCAGCCGTCAGGTACACCGCCCAGGCCGGTGATGTCGGCCGGGAAGGGCGGGATCGAGGTGAAGTAGACGTCATTGGTGATCCCGCCACCAAGAAGACCGGCGATACCCCACTGAATGTTGGCGAAGCCCTGGATGTGCTCGCCGTTGGCGACGTTGAATTGCGCCACCAGGACGCGGCCGTTGACGTCCGGCTGGCCATAGGGCGAGGCGGGGATCGTCACGAACGCATTGGAGTCAATGACCCAGCTGGTGCCGACGCCCCAGTCCGGAGGAAAGGTCACCCAGCCGAAGATATACGGGCCGTCTGTTTTCGGATCAATGACGGGGGTGTAGCCCGTCGCGTTGCCGATGGTCATGAACGTGTCGAAGGTAAGGCCGGTTGGGTTAAAGCTCCAGCCGGAGGAGGTGTCGGCGATGGGGCCGCCACCCTCGGCTGCGCTGCCGAACAGCGCCTCATATAAGCCGCTGCCCGGGGTTATGCCGTCGAACAGCACGTTCTCGACGGTCATCGGCGTGCCATCGAGCGCCACCCCGATGGCCGTCATCCGGTCGTTGGGATCATTGAAGTGGGCGTATACGCGGTACACGTCACGAAGTTGGCCGTCGGGGATGTTGCCGTCAAACTCCGCATCGGATGTGTTCCAGTTGTTGGCGAACAGTTCGACGGTGAGCATGACGAAATCCGCCGAAGCCGTGCCCGCGAGCATAAACACGCCGCAGATACCCGCGATTGCGGGAGCAATGACCTTCTTCATTTCGCGGACCTCCTTTGCTTGAGCACGATGACCGCAACGAGATTCAGCGGACCACAGTCGCGTCGCTGCTGCCGTCTCGCAACACTGTATCCAACATACCGCGATTGCGGGTAGGGTCAACACGCAAATGGGCCGTTTTCGCCATCGATATTCTGCAAGAGGGCAGAACTTTCAGTGTCCGGTCGGGGCCGTCGCGGAGCCCGCTGTGGCGGAAGGTCCGGGCAATTAGGAACGACTTCCTTCGGCCATCATCTTCGTGCTTCCGGGCGGATGATCCTCATAGCGCGCGTCGATCATGCTCAGGGGTGATGACTTCTATGTCGTCTTTCTCTTTGTCCGGCCGACTCCGTGCGCTCATCGGGGGCTTCTTGGTTTCGGCGCGCGCACGAAACGGGTTGGTCGGATAATTCATCTCGATTTTTTTCGACGATCCTTTCTGTGAACCGGCGGTGATTGCACGATCTGTGGACGCGGCAGCGCGCGCCAGGTGTGCCTTGGATCCAAGGGTGAAGAGCGAACCGTTCCGCACCGCCTTTGGAAGGTTGCTGAGATGGCGTACGAGCTTGCACCGTTTGGTTCGATTCCGCTTGATGAGGCGTTGCTGGAGCTGCTCATCGAAGAGCACGAGGCGATCACGCTGCCGCGTCTTGGACGGTTGTGGAGCTATTACCGCAACGCGCTGGCTGAGCCGGATGACTTCGGCGGGTCCAATGGTTCGCCGGCACAGGCCGTCGGCCTGCCGAAACGACTGATCGAGCTAAGGCGGGTTGATCGTGATGATCGGTTTCAGCGGGAGATCGTCATCGAGAACGACATTGCCTGGCGCATCCACACGCTGGTGGACTTCATGTTTCCTGCGAGTCCAAAGATCGTGAGCCACGCGGTGAACGGGCAGCTGCGCCGCGAGATCGAATCGATTCTTGAGGCGATCTTCGACGCCAACGGCGGGACGGGCCTTTGGCAAACCGCGGCGTTGATGGGATCGGTATACGGGCACGTAGATTTCCTGATCAGCACTCACGGGCTCGCGCGGGTGGCGCGGGCACTGGCCATCAAGAAGCCATCGCCCGGGGAGGCCCCGTCTAACCCCTCTGCTTATGACCTCACTTCGCGTGTTGCGTCCAACGTGGTCATCGAGACGGTCGAGGCGCCCCGGGCGATCCCGCTGCTGAATCGGTCCGACTACCGAAAGCTCGACGCGTACATCATTCACTACCGGCAACTGATTCACGATGTAGAACGTGGCGGGCTGCTGGCTCGGCTCAGCCGGGCGGTCTCGCCCCGGCTGCGGGTGGGCGCCCGCCGGGCCTCGATGACGGTGACCGAGATCCATTCTGCAACACATTTCCAGCGGTACGAAGACGGTCAACTGGTCATGGAGAGGACCAACCGCCTCGGTCGGCTACCCATTGTGCACATCCAGAATCTGAGTCAGCCTTTGTTCTACGACGGCCTGAGCGACGTTGAACCGCTCATTCCGCTTCAGGATGAACTCAACACCCGCCTCAGCGATCGAGCCAATCGCGTCACGATGCAAAGCTTTCGCATGTGGCTGGGAAAGGGCATTGACGGCTTCACTGAGCGCCCGGTCGGGCCCGGGCAAATGTGGGTGACCGACAATCTCGACGCCTCCATCGAAGGGTTCGGCGGCGATGCTGACAGCCCCAGTGAGAGAGCACACATTGAAGAGCTCCGTGAGGCGCTGGACAAAGCGTCCGGGGTGACGCCGGCCGCGGCCGGACACATCAAGGCGAAGGTCGGAAACCTCAGTTCTGAGAACGCGCTACGCATCTCGCTCATGGGCACCATCGCCAAGGTCAACCGCAAGCGCGTCACCTATGGGGCGGCAATCGAAGGTCTCTGCGAACTGATCCTGCACGCACTTGATGTCTACGGCGTCTACCGGACCGCCCCAGCGGATCGGCGTGTCGAAGTGGCCTGGTCGGATTCGCTGCCGATCGACGAGAGCCGCCGGATCAGCGACGCACTGGCCAAGGCACAACTTGGCGTACCCACGAGTGTCTTGCGAGCCGAGTTGGGGTATCCCGATGAACCAGGCCTTCAGCCACAAGGCGTGAGCGTTTAGCGATCAATTACTTCGTGAGCGGCGCTTGCCTGCCGCAACGATTCAAGCACTAGGGAGCCGACAATGAGCGAACAAGAGACCGTCCCGGCAGACAACGATGGGAAGTCGGAGAATGAACTGCTCGAAGTGGCCGGCGAAACCGCTGACCAGAACCTCACGGCTCGCACCCACCAAGGCCCCCTCCCAGCGGGAGACGCAACTCGAGGCGAAAGGCTTGTGCCGGTCAGCGAGGCGAAGAAATATCGCAAGCGGGCCCAGGCCGCTGAGAAGATCTTGGCGGATCTGAAAGCCGAGCTTGGGGAAAGAGACAGGAAGCTGCAGGAGCAGCAGCGGGTGATCAGTGACCTGCAGCGTCGCGAGCAGATTAGCGAGCTGCTGCAGGAAGCGGGCGCAGTTGATCTTGAAACGGCAACGTTGCTGACCGAGATGGCGCTCGCGGAGACAGACGAGCCGGACGTGGACCAAACGGTGTCGGACTTGCGCCGACGGAAGCCGTTTCTGTTCCGATCCAACGCTCGCGGGGCGGCTGTGCTCGGGCCCAAGATCGACAACGATCGCTCCCCAGCCGCCGACGTCCTGGAGCGTGCTGCGGTCGAGGCGCACACGACAGGGAGCCGGAGCGCCCTGCTGCGATATCTGCGTTTACGCCGGCACAACTAGCCGTATCCACGGCCGGGACCTCGGCGGATACCGCTGGATCTTCGACCAACGCCTCACTGACCGAACCAGAGCACCCATGAATCGGCTCATCAATTTCAACCTTTCGATCCATCTGGAGACTTAGACCATGCCATTTACCGGAAAGGCCACCTACTCCGCTGGGGCCACCCTACCTGAAATCGCGGAAGACGTAAGCGACATCATCGCGCTCGTGAGTCCCTATGAGACACCGCTGCTGGATCACCTCGGCGACCCACAGCGATCAGCAATGAGCACCGTACATGAGTGGTTGGAGGACAGCCTGCTGCCCAACACCGACGCTGTGAACGACCAGACGATTACCGACCCGCCGAACGAAACGATCTTCACGGTTGACAACGGTGATCGGTTCAGCGTCGGCGATCAAATCATGCTGAAGGGTAAGGATGAGGTGATGTTGGTGACCGCTGTCAGCGGCAACGACCTCACCGTAGTTCGCCAGTACGGCGGGAGCCCCTCGGCGTCGCTGGCCGACAATGATGTGATCATCATCATCGGCAACGCCGCCCTTGAGGGTGATGACGCCCAGGCGACGCGGTTCACCGATCGTGTGCGTAAGCAGAACTACACCCAGATATTCACCGCGACCGTCGAGGTCTCCGGAAGCCAGCTTGCGGCGCAATCGATCGGTTTGGACGACGAGATGGACTACCAGAAGCAGGAGCGGCTCCGCGAGCTGTTACGCGACCTTGAGAACTGCGTGATCAACGGCTTCGCCGCGTCAAGTGACCCACAGGGTAACACCAGCACCCGGCGCACGATGCGGGGGATCATTGCATCGATCGCGAAGAACTCCTTCGCGCCCAATACCGGGCCCATCCCGCCTGGCGATGGCGTGGGCAACGACTTGCTCAATGAGGCCGTGCTCAATGCGGCTCTGCGTGAGGTGTGGGAGCAGAGCTCCGGCACCATCGACACCATCGTCTGCGGGGGCTTCCAGAAGCGGCAGATCAACGGGTTCATCTCGACATCGCAGCGATTCATCGACCACGACAAGCAGTTCAGCTCGATGGTGGAGGTGTACGAGTCGGACTTCGGCGTGTGCCGGGTCGTCATGAGCCGTTGGGTTCCGCAGGACATGCTGTTGCTACTGGACGGCTCGCGGATAGACGTGCCACCGCTGGCTGGACGCAGCTTCCACTTCAAGCCCCTGGCTAGCCAAGGCGACGCTGAGGTCGGCCAGGTGATCGGCGAGTACACGCTGGAGTTTCGCAACGAGAATGCTCACGCCCTGATCACGAACCTCGGCACGAGTGCCTGATCCTTTCTCCTCCCGTCACTGGTCGGCGGCGTCACAGCCGCCGGCCGGTTTTCAGTGCAGCGATCACAGGCCGCCGGCTCAAGAGGCACTTGGTCATCCGCCGAGCGCTGACTAGCCCGTGCCGGCCGCTCATCGTCTAGGAGTCCAACCATGGCCATGATCACCGACCGCGACCTGCTGACGATCGAGCCGAGCATCTTCGTCGATGCTCAGGGCGAAGGTACTCTGCTCATTGAAGCCAGTGATGCCAGCGTCACCCGCTCGAACAGAAGACTCGACAGCGCTTCGAGCGACTTCATCAGCGACGGCATCACCACTTCCCACGTGATCGTCGTGACCTATCCCACCAGCGACAATCAGGTCCTCGAAATCACCAGCGATCCCAGCACCACCACCTTGGTCGTCTCAAGAATCCGAGCTCAACCCAGCGACCCCGCCATTGGGCCCCAAGACGGCAGTGCCCTGCCGATAAGGATCATCACCTTCCAGCGGGCCATCGACCAGGCCCAGGCCTGGGTGCTCGGTGCCCTGGGGATGGTGGACACCGGGCAGGCCGATGACCTCGATGAGACCGACATCACCAATCCCGATGATGTCAAGCGGATGATCGCCACGCTTACGATCGCTCGCGTTTTCGCCGGCGCTGCCGCCGGCGCCCCCACCGACGCCGGCCTGGCCGCACAATCCGCCCTCTTTTCGATTCGAGTCAAGGAAACGGCCCACCAGACCAGGGTTCTGATCGATCTCGACGGTGACGGCCTGCCTGAGGCCACACGGCGCATCGATGTGCTGGCTCTGGTGAGAGATTAAGCGGGAGTTCCAGCGTCATCATGCTCGACGGCACAGTGACGGCCCTCACCCAGTTCGGAGCAGCCGGTCTCATCGGGATGCTGTGGGTCTTCGAGCGTCGTCACGCCGCCACCCGAGACCGGCAACTGAATGAGTCACATCAGAAACTCGTGGGGCAGGAACGCGAGCTGGATGCATTGCTTACCGTGGTCAAAGAGAATACCAGGGCGATCAGTACGCTTGAACAGGGTCAGCGTCGACTGATTGATCTGCTAGAGCACCTGCGCCGCAGCAAATCTGCCGATGTGGCCTAGGCCTACCGCGATAGTCCGTGTATCGGTATCCTGCATGTATGCGATTGAGTAGCGTGACGGTCATCTTGGTGCTGGGCCTGCTTTGCGCCTGGGGATGTGCGGGTAGTCCTATCCCATCTACACCGGGCTCTGGGCACGGACTCGGCACGGCCGGGAATGGGAACCACCGTCCCGGCTCGACCGCCGCATCCTGGCCCTTCTGGCCAAATCGAATGCGCATTCACCCGCTGAGCCGACGGGCTACCGATCGAGACTCTGGCCGGCCTTACATTGAGGCGCGAATCGAGTTCTTCGATGCGTTTGGCCACACCTGCAAGGGCGTGGGCCAGATTCGTATCGATCTGCTTGCGATCGGGCCGGCGAAGGGTTTGTTGCAGCGAATCACGACGTATGTGAAGGACTTTAGTGACCTGTCGGTCAACCGAGATCACTACGACGACGTGACCCGCACCTATCGCTTTCACCTGAAGCTTGATCGGGAGGCTCTCCCTGAAAGGTTGGAGTTGCGAGCCTGCTTTCTCTCTGCCAACGGGCAACGACTTGAAGCGACGTACTGCTTGTGACGCTGATCACGGCATAGACTTTCGCACTTGACCCAACCCCGATCATCGTCGGCTTTACTTGTCGGGGGATTCATCCATCACATCGAGACCTGTCTCGACGAGTCTGGTCGAGTGTTGTGTGGCTCGGGCACCTCCTCGATCACCGTGTATCGGTCAAGATTCAGGATGACCAGTTCGCCACTGTCTAATCGCAGCTCGAGACGGTCCAGCCAGAGCTGGTCATCTTTGACGTGGGCGAACCACGAGCCCGTCTTGGTCTGCTGACAGCGGGTGACCGCCCCTTCGATCGTATTCGTCCACGGCCGTTCCCGATGAGGCATTTGCTGGGTGACGCGAACGCGCATACCGGGTTGGGGTGACATCATCCACAACGGCATGCCAGCAGTGTACCGAGGTTGGACAAAGGCCGCCCTAGACTCTTGCGGCCCAATCGACCCTGGGATCAACGTGTCAGTGAGCGGGTACCGCCACCTCGACCTTCCCGATCGAAGCCACCGTGAACTCGCCGAATACCCGCGACTGGAGGTAGGCGTTGAGCTGATCGATGGTGACGGCGTCGACCTCACGAGCCAGCTCATCTAATGATCTGGCCCGTCCAAGGCGAAACTGGTCGTGTCCAATCGCCACGGCCCGTGCGGGAGTGGACTCACCTCGCATGATCAGGTGGCTCTTCAGGCCGGCCACCGCCCGCTTGAGTTCCTCTTCGCGTACGCCCTGCTGCAACCGCTCGATTTCAGCGAGGCATACCTCCAGGGTTTCGTCTGCACGCTCGGGCGTGGTGCCAGCGTACAGCGCGACCAGGCCGCTGTCCCGCCCAGCGTGGAACGAAGCCCCCACACTGTAGCAAAGCGATCGTTTCTGCCGCACCTCGGTGAATAGGCGGGCACTTGTCCCCCCGCTGAGCACGCCGACAGCGAGCCGTTCAAGCATCGAGCGGGGGTCTGCTTCGCGAGGAGCGTCGTAGCCCAATCCGATGTGCACCTGTGCCGTATCCTGCTTGATGTACGCCCGGCCACGGAGCGGCGGGCGCTGCTCTACCGGCTCACGATGCTCACCGGACCAGCCCGCAAGCAAGGCGTTGAGCTGACCGGCCAGCGAATCCGAGTCAACAGCGCCTGCTGCGGAGAAAATCGACCCGACCGGCGTGCATCGGCTCCTCCACGCCTCACGAATGGCCTTGATTGAACAACCCTCCAGTACTTCACGACACCCATAGCCGTGGCGATTGAACGGTGCGGGGAGATGACGCTGACGCAGGCACAACATCACCAGGTGCTGCGGGTCATCGTCCAGCGAATCGAGCGATTGCAGGCAGAGGCTTCGAACCGCTTCAAGGCCGTCGGCGGGCAGGGCCGGCTCGCGCACCATGGAAGTCATCAGCCCCAATGCCTCGCTCAGTCGATCGCCCAAGAGCGTCGCACCCAGCCGCAGGTGATACGTCAGCACCCCGCTGGAGCGCTGCACACCCAGACGATCAAGCGCATCACTGTGGCCTCGACTGTTCAGTTCGCCGGCTCCGCGGAAGATGAGCTCACTGAGAATCGCCGGGATGCCGTCGCCTTCAGGGGGATCAGTGGCCGAACCAACGGGCAGAAGCCAGCTCAGCGCGACTGAGGACACGTTCGGAACCGGTTCAACGACAAGGGTCGCGCCACAGTCAAGTTGAGTTGTGTGGATATCGCTCATTCCGGGGACGTCCATCGCCGCACAGGCCTCAATGCATCATAGCCGACGCCGATCCAGCGCCGGCTTGATTCCCGTGGGTCGCAGTGCCGTGCGATGCAAGCCGAGCAATATGCCCAGCCCGCACAACCCGACCCGATTCTCGCCCAACTTCAACACCTCAATGAGCAAGGAGGCCCTTGAGTCCGATTA
>JAPUKX010000181.1 GCA_027295435.1 Planctomycetota bacterium
CCGCGGCGCTGATCGTGAAGAATCCCCCCGGCAGAGTCGGGGGCTACGGGATTGGAATCACGCTTCGGTTTGGTCCGCTTCCATTTCGGCGGCGCCTATTGGAGGCTCGAGCGGTAATCGCCGAGCGAAAGCGAGATAGGCGTCGTAGCTTGACCGGAGCTCGTGCATCGTGTCGCCGGCGAACTTCTCGACAAACGCTCGTGCGATCTCGAATGCGACGACATTCTCCATGACCACGCTCGCCGCCGGCAGCGCGCACACATCCGAGCGCTCGTACGTGCTTCGTCGGGCTTGCTTCGTATTGAGATCGACACTGGGCATACCTTGCAGGAGCGTGCTGATCGGCTTCATTGTGCCGCGCACCACGATGGGCATGCCGTTGGTCATCCCGCCTTCGATCCCCCCGGCGTTATTCGTCGGACGCACAAACCCCAGGTTCGGCTCGCCGCTTCGCGCTTGGTCGTATTCGATCGGATCGTGCACCTGCGAGCCTCGCCGCAACGCGCACTCCTTGCCCAGCCCGATCTCAACGGCCTTGAACGCCTGAATGCTCATCACCGCCGCGGCCAACCGCCCGTCCAGCTTCTGATCCCAATGCGCGCAGGAACCCAGGCCGATGGGGCAGCCGAACACATGCGCCTCGACCAGGCCGCCGACGGTGTCCTTGTCGATCTTCGCCTGGCGGATGTGCTCAATGATCCTTTCGCTTACCGCCGGACCGGGACAATACACCTCGGACGAATCGCGATCGGCGACCAGTTGGTCAAGATGCTCCTCGCTCGGCTGAACATCGGTGATCGCATCGAGCAGTCCGCGAACGAAGCCAAACGTTGTGATCCCGAACTCGCGCAGCAGGCATCCGGCGACGGCCCCGGCGGCGGTGCGCCCGGCGGTCTCACGGGCGCTGGCCCGCTCCAGCGTGTTGCGGCAGTCG
Source organism: Planctomycetota bacterium (assembly GCA_027295435.1). Taxonomy (GTDB): domain Bacteria; phylum Planctomycetota; class Phycisphaerae; order Phycisphaerales; family SM1A02; genus JADFFQ01. The sequence continues at coordinate 935 of JAPUKX010000181.1, forward strand.
GTAGTCAGCCACTTCATCGCCCCGGCGAGGTCCGCATGGCCCGGGCGCGGCCGATACACCGGCGGCGTGCGCCGAAGATCGTCCAGGCGGTTGTCTTTATTTGGAATCTGGATCACCAGCGGCGCCCCGGTGGTCCGCCCCAGCCGAACCCCGCCGAGGATCGTGACCGCATCTGATTCGATCCTCTGCCGGCGACCGCGGCCGTAACCGCCTTGGCGACGGCGCAGCTGGGCGTTGATAAAGTCGATGTCCAGCACCAACCCCGCGGGAAGGCCGTGGATCAGACACGTCACGGCCGGGCCGTGCGATTCGCCGGCGGTCTGGTAGGTGAGAAGGCCCATGCGACGACATCCTACAGACCCGCGGCAAGGGGCGGGCTATCTGATTCGTTGTCGCTTACCATACCTCGGCCATGAAAGAACTCACGCCGCGCCAGATCGTCGCCGAGCTCGATCGGCACATCATCGGTCAGGACCAGGCCAAGCGGGCGGTCGCGGTCGCCGTGCGCAACCGCTGGCGTCGGCGGCAGCTTGATCCCGAACTGGCCCGTGAAGTCGCGCCCAAGAACATCATCATGATCGGCCCGACCGGCGTGGGGAAGACCGAGATCGCCCGCCGGCTCTCGGCCCTCGTCAACGCCCCGTTCATCAAGGTCGAGGCGAGCAAGTACACCGAGGTGGGCTACCACGGCCGGGACGTGGAATCGATGGTCCGCGATCTGCTGGAGCTGGGTGTGAGCATGGTTCGGGCGGAGCAGGCGGACGTGGTCCGCGAGCAGGCCGAAGCGGCGGTGGAGCGTCGCCTGGTCTCGCTGCTGTTAGGTGAAGCCACCTCAACGCCGAGCGAACGATTCGTCGCCGACGGCGACGGAGGCCCGTCGGTGCAAGACACCGCCCAGGCCGAGCAGCACGAGCATGTTCGTCAGCGGATGGGCGAGAAGCTGCGCGAAGGGTTGTTTGAGGATCGAGAGATCGAGATCACCGTCCGGGAGAAGCAGGCCATTCCCATCATCGGCATGATGGGACCGGACCAGATTGATCCCGGCTTCGCTTCAGTGTTGGAGAACATTCTGCCCGAGCGATCACATCGGCGGCGCGTCACGGTCGCCCGCGCGCGGGCCATCCTGCTGGAAGAGGAGACCGACAAACTCATCGACAACGAGAAGACCATCGAACAGGCGATCGAGCGCACGGAGCAGACCGGCATTATTTTCCTTGATGAGATGGACAAGATCGCCGCCCCGGGCGATGCGAAGACCGGATCAGCCGACGTCAGCCGCCAGGGGGTTCAGCGCGATCTCCTGCCGATCGTCGAAGGTTCAGCCGTCAACACCCGCTACGGCGTGGTGCACACGGACCAGATCCTATTCATCGCGGCCGGAGCCTTTCATAGTGCTGCGGTGAGCGATCTGATGCCGGAGCTGCAAGGTCGGTTCCCGATCCGCGTCGAGCTTGATCCGCTGGGCAAGGAGCATTTCAAGCGCATTCTTATTGAGCCCGATGCGGCACTGACCAAGCAACAGGAAGCGCTGCTGGGCACCGAAGGGTTGAAGATCGTCTTCGTCCCCGACTCGATCGACGCCATGGCCGAGCTCGCCGCCGAGGCCAACTCCCGGATGGAGAATATCGGGGCGAGGCGACTGATGACCATCATCGAATGCGTGTTTGAGCAGATCAGCTTCGACGCGCCGGAGCTGGCTGGTCG
>JAPUKX010000182.1 GCA_027295435.1 Planctomycetota bacterium
TTGCACCCATGATGCGAACTCCTGGGCGAGCTTCACGTGCTCGCGGATGTGATGTTGCAGGCCAACGATGCCGTAGTGGCGAATGACGAACCAGAGTTTCAGCGCCCGGAACCGCCGGCCGAGCGGGATGTGCCAGTCGCGGTAATCAAACACCGCTCCGCCCCCGGAATCGCCGGCCGGGTTCTTCAAATACTCAGGCTGAACGCTGAACGTGTTGATCAACGCGGTGCGGTCGGCGACCCAGAAGCAATCGCAGTCAAAGTTGGTGAACATCCACTTATGCGGGTTGAAGCAATAGCTGTCGGCGAGCTGGAGGCCGTCGTGGATAAAGCGGAATTCCGGGCACAGCGCGGCGGTTCCGCTCATGGCCGCATCGACGTGCAGCCAGACCCCCGGAACTTGCCGCCGACAGATCTCGCCGATTCGACGGAGGGGATCGATCGCATTCGACGACGTCGTGCCGACGGTGGCGCAGACGAAGCACGGTAGCCACCCGGCCGCTTTGTCTTCTTCAATCGCCGCCTGAAGAGCGTCCGGGCGCATCGCGTAGGTCTCATCGACATCGATCAAACGCAGATTCTCGCGCCCCAGGCCGGCGATCTTGACCGCCTTCTCAACGGATGAATGGGCCTGGTTCGAGGCGTAGGCGATCAACGGGCGATCGACTCCCCTGTGGTTGCTCGTGAAGTCCGTCGCCCTCTCGCGCGCTGTGAGCAGGGCGCAAAGGGTGGCGCTGGAGGCGGTGTCCTGGATCACCCCTCCGCCGGCTGTGGTGGATTTGAAATGCTGGGGCAGCTCCAGCATGTCCACCAGCCAGTCCAGCACGTGGGTTTCCAGTTCCGTGCACGCGGGGCTGGTGGCCCACAGCATCCCCTGCACACCGAGACCGGCTGAGAGCAGCTCGCCCAGGATCGACGGCCCGGACGCGTTGGCGGGAAAGAACCCGAAGAAGCTTGGCGACTGCCAGTGGGTGATCCCCGGGAGAATGATCTCCTCCAGGTCGCGCATCATCGCTTCGAACGGTTCGCCCTGTTGTGGCGGCGAATCCGGCAAGCGGCGGCGAATCTCCCCGGGTTGGACCTGTGCGAGCACCGGGTATTGCTCAATCTGCTCCATGTACTGGGCAATCCAATCGACCACCGCGTGGCCCTGGCGGCGGAACTCCTCCGGCGTCATGTGATAGGTTGTCTCGTCGTTCATCTGGGCATCGTAACGTCGGCTCGGAGGATCATTGCGTATGGCCGAGACCACCATGAAGTTGACCGCTCAGCAGCATCTGCAATGTGCCAAGGCCCTGTTCAATTTCACCTGGACGCTGTTGGAGAAATCGGACCGGACGGAGGATGAATCGGAGGTGATGGTTAAGGCGGCCCATGCGTCGGCTCTGCACTGGCTGCAGGTGGGCGAGCCGGTGAACTTCGCCCGCAGCGAATGGCAGATCTCACGTGTGTATGCCGTTCTCAACCGCCCGGAGCCGGCGCTGCATCATGCCCAGCGGTGTCTACAAATCTGCGAGGATCACGAGATCGGTGATTTCGACCTTGCCTTTGCTTATGAAGCGCTGGCTCGGGCCCACGCTGTGGCCGGTGGCCACGACCAAGCCAAGCGATACTTGGAAATGGCCCGCGAAGCGGGCAAGCGAATCGCCGATGCTCACGAGCGCGAACATCTGTTCAATGATTTGCGCACCGTGCCTGGATACGAAGGCAAGTAGAAGCTCAGAACCATTTACCGTTGCGGTTAGGCATTGCCCCCTCACGGGATCGGCATCGGGTCGGTCGCCAGCGCTCTTACAGCCACAGCGGGCAGGCTGAGGCGCTGCTCGACCGCGTCCGCTAGCGCCTCGGCGTGGAGCTGGTCGTCGCAGAGCACGAAGAGGCTTGAACCGCTTCCGGCGACGTGGGCGGGACGTTCGGCCAGCTCGGTCAGTCGGGCCAGATTCTCCTGGAGCGTGGGCGCGACGCGAACCGCCGCTGGCGCTAGATCGTTGAAGATCGCATCCGGGCGCAACGGGCCATTCAAGCTGGCTAGCGCCCGCACCGCGTCCGGGCGCAACGGTCCCGGGGCGACCTCGTCGAACATGTCGTAGACGCGTCCGGTCGGGCAGGAGGCTTCGGGAAAGACGATCACAGCGCTCAGGTTCGGCACGGTCTCTTGCAATTCGATCCGCTCGCCGAGGCCTTCGATGATGGCGCTTCCGCCTGCTACAAAGAAGGGCACATCAGACCCAAGCCCCCAACTGATCTGCCGCATGTCATCGAGGGACACGCCAAGGTCGAACAATTCGTTGACGGCTCGGAGCATAGCGGCCGCGTTGGATGAGCCGCCGCCGAGTCCGCCACCGACGGGAATGCGCTTTTGCAGTTTGAGTTGCAACGAGAGCTGCCGGCCCACATGGCTCTCCAAAGCCAGATGAGCTTGCACCGCCAGATCGCGGGTGATTGGCCAGCCGATGTCGCTTGGGCGCTTGGCGTCTTTGTGCCAGAGGATCGCGTAACGGGAGAGCCGGTCTTGCGGCAACCGGTCCACCACCAGTTCGTCGCAGAGATCGATCGTCACCATCCAATTGCATATCGGATGCATCCCGTCACGATCCGTCGGGCCGACCGACAGGGCGAGGTTCAGCTTGGCGGGCGCTTGGACGCTGATGGATTCGAGCATGGAAGGATAATAAGGATAGGGCCGGGCGGATCGGCCGGTTGCCAGCCCCAGATCGGCTATGGCCATGGGGCGGAGCCGTGCATATTCGGACCGGGCCAAAGTCATCGTCACACCTCGCCGATAACCCCGCAGGAGCCGCTGTGCAGCGACGCCGGCCACAATGAGGTCCACACATGGTTGAACGGGATCGTCGAGCCCACAAGCGGGTTGAGATGGCGCGTGCCTGCAAGCTGTTCGTTGCGAAGACGGGCAAGTACCTTTCCGGGACTACGTGGAACCTCTCCGCCGCCGGCGCATTGCTGGAGGTCAAGGGGCCTGCCGATCTTCAGCCGGGCGACCGGTTGTTCCTCGGCATCGCGCTGAAACGCCGCCAGGCCGTTGTGCTGGCCAATGAAATGCTCGATGCCCGGATCGTTCGTTCGTTGTGGATCACCGCAAGTCGGGAAGTCTTCGGCGTGCAGTTCGTCAAGAGCTCCGCCGACTGGGCCGCTGCGCGACAAGCTGCGTGAATCGGCCCGACCGATGGCGACCACAGAAAAATCGGTCGGGATCGCCGAGCCGGGTATGCCCAGGTGCTGCCTTGCGGATTCGCTATTACTATGGATACGGTCGGCCGGTCGATCGCCAGCCGAATCATTGTGAGCCTGGTGAGGCGCCATGTCACAGCCCGCAGACAGACCACGTCGCCGGCGGAAGAAGGCCGTGGCCGTTCTCATCGGCATGGGGGGTGTGCTTGTGCTGCTGGTTGCGCTGGGGCCGACGCTTGTCAGTTGGGGGCTGGGCCACGGTCTCGTCCAACGGGCGCTGCAGCGGCGGATCAACGGCACGGTTGCCTTTGACCGGCTCACGCTGACGTGGTTCGGGTCGCAGGCCGTCGAAGGGTTCTCGATCACCGATGCCGGCGGCGAAGAGGTTGTGCGGCTCGATGTCCGGGCGAGCGCTGGGCTGTTCGGCCTGCTGACGCGACGTCTGGATGCGATTGAGCTCGACCTGTCGGGCACCTTGAGCGGCGAGCTGCGAGAGGATGGTTCGACCAGCTTCGAAGATCTGTTTGTCGGCAGTGATTCCGATGCTGCTGAGGAGCCTCGACGCGGGCCGGCACAGGAGAAGCCGATCACGCTGCCAGGCCTGCCTGCAACAACACTGTGGATCAACGGCCTGACGGTGCGGCTGCGCGACGCCGCTTCACAGCGAACGCTCGTATTCGACGACCTCACCGGCGAACTGGCCTACCGCGGCCCAGATCAAATTACGCTGGAGGTTCATAGCAACGCGACCGGCGGAGACCTTGGGGGAACGCTCGTTGTGTCGGGCGAGATCACGCGGTTGTTCGACAGCGACGGCGTCTTGACGCTCCCTCGCGCATCGGGGCGGATCGATATCCAGCTGAGCAATCTGCCGGCGCCGCCCAATGATCAGGCAACGGCCCTGCGGTCGTTGAAGGTTCTCGCAACCAGCGACAGCCTGGCCGAGGGCATCAACGTGTCGGTTACCGGCGAGGTGATCGTTGCCGGGGCAGCCCAGGCGGAGCTGATTGAGCTGGACGGTACACTGGGCGGACTTCTCAACGAGCAAGGGGTGTTGGCCGACCTGGCGGGGCTTGATATCACGGCCAGCGCCCATGGCGTGCCTACGCGCGTGGTTGATGCGTTCGCTGGGCTGGGGGGGATGCTGGTAGCGGCGGTGGGACCGCGGATGGACGCCCAGGTTACAGCGACCAGATTCTCGCGGACCACCGGCAACCTGCAGGCCCGTGTTGACACGGCGCACGGTTGGCTGCAAGGTCACGTCAAGGGTCGCGACAACGCTCTGCGGATCACCAACGCCGCGCCAATTCAAGCGGAGCTTGAGATCACGCCGGCGCTACGCGATCGCCTGTTATACAAGATTCACCCCATCCTGGCGGACATCCGCAGCACCGAGCAGCCCCTGCGCGCCACGATGAGCGATGGGACCATCCCGCTGGATGGTGATGTCAGTCGGCTCAACGCCGATATCGAGATCACCATCGGCGCCGTCGAGCTCGACAGCGGGTCGGTGACGTTGGCGCTGTTGACGTTATTCAACTCGGTAAACGCCGGGACCATTCCCGCCCGGATCGACCCGATCGTCGCCAGGATTCGCAATGGGATCGTCACCTACGAGCGGTTCGCCGTGAAGATCGATCAATACACGCTCATCTACTCCGGGCGAATCGATCTGAACACGCGGACCGTGGATCTGAGAACCGAGATTCCGCTTCAAGCCCTGGCGATGAGCATCAAGGAGCTGCGCGGCTACGCGGACAGGGTCATTGTCCCGCTGGTCACCCGCGGCGAGTTCGGCAAGCTCAAGACCGAGATCGATCCGGATTTCGATCTGGCCAAGGCGGCGTTGGAGTCAGGTTTCCGCGGGCTGCTCAACGACGCCCTGAAAGATACCGGTATCCCATTGGGCGACCTGTTGGACGAGATTCTCAAGAAGAAAGGGGATCGGAAAGAGCCTTAGCGGTTCTCAATCTTCCAACAGGTCGATCGAGATATCCGATCCATGCACGGCCACTTCAAGCGTGAAAAACTCCCACGAACCGGCGATCTTCTCAGCTTGCACGTAGAGTGATCCCGATCCATTGTGGCCGGAAATGGGAATCACGATGTCCGCGTATCCGGACGTAGGGTTGACTTCCATAGTGCCGGAAAAGATCAATCCATCCTCAATGCGATTGCCCAGATGCTCAATCACCGCTGGATTCGTTTGCGCTTCGTATAGTGCCGTCTCATAGACCTCCGTGCTCTTCATCAAGCCGAAGACGAGCGCGAAGATGGCGAAGAGAAACCCGACGCCGCCTAACACAACTACGACGGAACCGACCGGAACAAACCAGCGCCAATTGCGGCTCCACCATCCGCGAGGTAGTTGGGCATGATCCGCTTGATACTGCGTTTGAGTTGACGGTTGTTGCTGCGTTTGCTGTTCGTACATGGCGTGCCCCCTCTGGCAAGTTCATAAATACATTGTCAACCCTTTCATATCGGCGCAGCGATCACCCAAATGCACGTCCGAGAATGATCGTGCGTCACCCTCTTCTTGCCTACATCACGCGAAGCGGATCGCCATCCTTCTTAGAGATGACTACTTGCACCGCCGGTAGCGCGGAGCGAAGTCGTTTGCGCAGCACGCGAAGGTAGCCGCGCTCCGTGTTCGTATGCCCGGCAAGGATTACCGTGCATCCCTCGGCCTGGGCGGCGAGCACGTCGTGGTGGCGCATCTCGCCGGTGATGAAGGCTTGACACCCTTGGGCGGTCGCTTCGGTTCGCAACGATCCACCCGCTCCCGCGCACAGCCCGATCGTGCCGTAACGGCGCGGCGCGGCGTGCGCCGCGGCGACTTGAAGCTGATCAACGCCCAGGCGTTGGTTGATCCGCTCGATGAGCGCGCGCAGCGGAACCTTGCGGTCGAGGACGACCCTTCGACCCTGGCCGGTGTCTCGCCGCGGGCGGGGCAGGAGTTGATAGATTTCAATTGGCGGCTCCTCGTACGGATGGAATTGCCGAAGCGTCGTGACGGCCAGCGCCAACGACGCCTTCGGGCAGACCATCTCCAGGCGGATCTCATCGACGTGCTGCAGCGCTCCGGTGCGCCCCACCCGCGGGCGGGCTCCCTCGCCGCCGAAGAAGGTCCCCGTTCCCTTGATCTCGAAGGAGCAGAGCTCGTATCGGCCGATCCGCCCCGCCCCGACCGTGGCCAGGGCGTTGCGCAGCCGATCGACCGCGTCGGCCGGGCAGAACGTGACGATCTTGCACTGCTCGGTCTCTGGAAGTGATTCAAACACGTGCAGCGGCCGAACGTCGCCGTGGCCGAGTCCCGATGCGATCCAGTCATTGATCCCGCCCGGCGCCGCGTCGAGGGCGGTGTGCGGCGAGTACACCGCGATTTTCGCCCGCACCGCCTCCAGCGCGATTCGTTGCTTGGGCACGGCGTCAGTCAGAGCGGCTAGCGGCTCAAAGATTGGCGGGTGATACGACACGATCATTCGCCAGCCCGCCTCGATCGCTTCGTGCAGCACCGCTTCGGTCAGATCGATCGTGAGCATGATCGAGTTCGCCCGCCACTTCGTCGAACCGATGAGCAGACCGACGTTATCCCAGTCGGCCGCGCATTCCAGCGGCGCGATCGACTCAAGTATTTCAATGATCCGACTCACTTGCACGGCAATCGCCTTCCTCGTTTAGCCGCGGCTCGCAGAGCCGCGCGTCGCTCTACGAGCGACGGCTAAACCCTTGGCGGCGTCGAACAGCAGCGCAGCGTACACCGGCAGATACGCCGCGACCATGACCCACGGAGATACCGACCAACTCACCACGTCGCCCAGGACCACATAGCCCCAGGGCAGGGTCAGCGAGGCGATCCACAACGCCCCGCTGCGGGTCATCGGCATCAGGGCCAGTGACCACAGCAGATACCACGGGTGGGCGGTCGGCGACAAGAGCACCATGGCGAAAAGAATCATCCGAGACCCCCCCCACACGTCGCGGCTCCGCAACCAGACGACCACCACCACGGCCAAGACCATCGCAATACAGAGCCGCCGGGCGAGAACCTCCTGCTGGTCGTTGGTCCACTGCGGCTGAGCCTTCTCGATCGTCCACAGCATCGGCTCGTAGACGCTTCCGAAGTGGGCCCACTTGAGGGTGAAGAGTTCAGCCGTGGAGACCATGTTCTTGAGCGGCTGGGCGTCGTACGTCAGCCACAAAGGCCCGGCGATGAACAGACACACGGTGCCGCCGATGGCGAGGCTGCGCGCCCAAGCCGGCCATGGCCTGCCCTTGAGCAGCAGCGCCGCGACGGGCAGGACCACTGGCTTCACCAGCGTCCCCAAGGCCAGCATCACCGTCCATTCCCAGATCTTCTGCGGCGCTTTCGTGTACGCCAGCAGAGCCCCCACCAGCAGCGCGATGCCGAGGCTGTCCAGATGCCCGGAGCCGGCGAACTCGGCAATCGGCAGCGGGTGCCAAGCGTACAGCACCGCCCACCACGGCGATCTGCCGGCTCGGGCCAACGCGATCAGCAGCCCGATGATCACCGCGAGGTCGAACCCGATGAACACCGCACGAAAGACGCGGGCGCTGGAGGCCGGATCGGACCAGTCATCCATGATCGCCAGCCCCGTTGATGCGAACACCCACTGGCTGGCCGGCAAATAGATCGTGTGAAGCTGCGGGTTGTTGATCAGCGGCAGCAGATCGGCCTGGCCCGGCCAGTCCTCTGCGGCATCCTCGATGACGCCGAAGCACTCATTTGGCGTTTTCAGATAGGGGTTGATCCCGGCAGCGGCGTTTCGGCCGTCGAAGACGTAGCGGTACACATCATCGCTCAGGGCCGGCTCGTGGGTGAACAACACCGCCACCCGAGCCCCCACGGCGATGGTGAGGATCAGCAGCACCGACCGACCAAATCCCACCACGCTTCTCCCGACCGGCGTTCGGCGCAGCAAAATCCACATGGCCGTCAACGACGCCCAGCCGCAGGCGGAGGCAATCCAAAACGGCCAGAGGTTTTGCAGGTTCGATTGTCCTGCCTCGGGGATCGGTGTGCGGTCGATCGTCATCCCAGCCAGTGACCACACGACCGCCGCCAGCGAAGCGACGGCACAGGCCACGACGATTACCATCTTCATTTCGGCCGGTGACCGATCTGAATGGTGCTGGGGGCCCGGCATCTGAAGCATCATAAGAGTTGCAGGTTGACCCGCGGCGGGCGGCGCAACCGTTCATACTGAAAGCGGCATTGAGACTGTTGCATAACTTCCCCTCCTTTGCAGGGAGGGGGCAGGGGGAGGGTCCAGCGCAGCAAGGCTCGCGGCGAATCACCCCTCACCTCGCCACGGCGAGCGCGCCTGTGGCGACCTGCCATCTCCTCTCAAGGGGAGAGGGTTCCGAATCACTCTCTTAGCGCGAATGGGTCGATTCCAACTCCAGTTCCACGATCACCGGAAGGTGGTCGGAAAGATCGGTGCGGACGACGCGGCGTGACACAATGCGCCAGTCAGTTGGTGCGAGCACCCAGTCGATCACGAAGTACGGCTCGTCGGACGGGAATGTGAGGTCATCCGGGAAGGGTGGATTCTTCAGGTCAGTATCAAACAAGCCGGTGCCGAGGAGTAGTGAGAGCGCATTGTGACCCTCATGATCGATCTGCGCCAACGGAAACTCCAGCGGCGTGCTGTTGAAATCCCCGAGCACGATGAGCGGCGTCGCCTGTTCTTCCGCCAAGTCGATGATCATGCGAGCTGATCCAACCCGCGTCGCCTCATCGCGATGTTCCAGATGGACCGCGAGCACCCGCACAGATTCTGCTTCGCTCAGTTGCAGCGTACAGAGAAGTCCGCGCTTCTTGCCGCCGAGCATGGCCTCCCACTTCAAGTAGGTGGGGAAGTCCACGAGCTCGGCACGAACGATCGGGTAGCGACTCAACACTGCGTTGCCAAACCGGACGGTGAAGAGTGGCAGGCCGGTATCGTAACTGCACTGCTCGGCAATGTACGGGAATCCCGCTTCCTTGGCGATGAGCTTTGCCTGATTGACGCCGCCGCTCCAAGTGCAATTGAAATCGACCTCGTTGAGCACGACCAGGTCGAGGTGCGCCTCGCGCAGCAATGATGCGATCTGCTCCAATCGCGTCTCACGCTCTGCGGACGAACCATCCCAATTGCTCTCGGCCAAACCGCGCCCATGCGCAATGTTGTAAGTGGCGACCCGAAGTCGCCTCGGATGGTCAGTGATCTGTGCTGCTGTCGAAGAGAGGTCGAGGGTGTAAGTCCGCACGGCCCGCCATGGACTCGTGGCGCGCAGTGTGATGAGCCAGCCAGGGACGAATATCACAAGGGCCGCGATGAGACGCAAGGCTACGCGGAAGAACCTGCGTCGTCGGCGTGGTGTGGGCATGCGACAAGCCGTCAATCGGGTGTGGGCGCACTCATCCTAGAGCCAAAGCCCAGGGAACGGACGTGGACCGTGCTGCTCGCTGGACACGTCCGGCATCATACGAGGATGTACCTCAAGAGCGGCCGCAGCTTCGATCTGGCCTCAGGGCCCGGCGATGAGACCCTGCCGGAGGTCTCGGGCCCTTGGGTC
>JAPUKX010000183.1 GCA_027295435.1 Planctomycetota bacterium
TGGAAAACAAGACTGTAGCCGTGCTCGTGAACGCCGATCTGGCCACGATCTATGAGCATCCGGAGGTGGCGCTGACCATCGCTACCAATGTCTCCCGCCTCATCCGCACCAATGTGCCGGGCGCACGTGTGTTGCCGGCGGGCGCGATTGCGGACTGGCAATTCCGCACCACGCAGTGGAGCGCCATGCCCTACGGCGAGATCGCCGAGCAGCTCAACGCTGATCGCCTGGTGCTCATCGACGTGTATGAGTATCGCCTCCATCCGCCCGGCAACCAGTGGCTCTGGGAAGGCGTGTGCACCGCCAATGTCGCCGTGATCGAGCGCGACGGATTTGATCCCGACAACTATGTGGACGCCTTCAATATCGAGAGTAGGTTCCCCGACGTTAAGGGTGTCGGACGCGACGGCGCCGTTGCGGCCCAGATTCGGACCGGCCTGCTTGCGCGATTCGTCGAACGCACGGCTTGGCTGTTCTACACCCATCTGGAGCCGAAACATCCTGACAAGTACAAGCCGCCGCCATGAGCCCCGAATCATCACCCATTCGCGATCCGTCTCGCCGCCGAGCTTGTCCCGGCCTCTTGAACTTCGTCGCTGCTGCGTCGTTGTGTTCGCCGCTGCTCTCATGCAACATCGTTGGACCGGTGGCCTATCTGGCCCTGGGCCCGCCCAAGGTTGAAGCTCAATTCCTGCTCGTCGATCGGCCGACGCTGGTGTTTGTGGACGATCGAAACAACGCGATCCCGCTGAACGCCTCCCGCATTCGGCGGGCCATTGCCGACAAGGCGAGCACCGATCTGATGGCCAAGGAGATCCTCACTAAGACGATCAGCCCGCGCGATGCCATGGCTCTGACTCGTCAACGCGATCGCAACGATCGTTTGTTGCCGATTGAAGCCATCGGCGAGATCGTGGACGCCGAGCAGGTGATCTACGTGGAGATGGTCAGCTTTGTAGGCTCGCCGGACGGTGTCACGCCGCGCGCCACCGCTGTCTGTCGCGTCAAGGTCATCGATGTGGCGAACCGAACCCGCGTGTTCCCCGCCCCCGACGCCCCAGAGCCCTGGCAACTGGTGTCGGCGACCACCCGAGCCGTCGACCTCGAGCTGTATCGAACACCCGCGGGGCGCCGTCAAATCGAACAGATGCTTGCCGAGCAACTCGGCGATCGTGTGGCCAAGCTGTTCTACAAGCATGTCCCCGACGAGCTTGGCTCCAGGTTGCAGCGGCGGTGAGGATCCTTCACCTGATCGACCCCGCTGCGGCCGGGGGAGGCCCGTGCACCCTTGGGCTTGTCGCCGCCACGCTCTCCCACTCACCCCAACATCGCCACGATGTGCTCATCATCGGCACTAGCGCCCACCTCGCGCTGGCCGGGCGCTGCGGCCTCGTGCCGCTGGGCCGCATTGGCACACCGCTGAATCGTCCGTCCCTGGCCCGCAATGCGATACGAAAGTTCCTGCGGGCCTATGAATCTGCCTCGAACAGGTATGACCTCCTTCATGCCTGGACGCCCGGTTGCGGCGCGTTGGCTGCGTCCGTGGCCGGGGACCGCCGAGTGCTCACCGGCCCGGTCATCGCTCCCTCGGGCGGCCGCGCCGCGCCGTTGGAGATACGCCGGCTCCACCGCCGTCGCGTGCAGATGTTGTGCGCATCGCCCGCGGTCAGGGGCGTCTACGAAGCCGCCGGGCTCGATTCATCACGGCTTGCGGTTCTTGCCCCGGCCGTGGACCGCAGCGTGATTGCCTTCGCGGACCGCTTGCGGCTTCGCGCCCGTTGGGCTGCCCAGGAAAAGACATTTGTGGTCGGGCTGCTGGGTGAACCCGCGCATTGGGTCGATGCCCGCGCTGCGGTCAATGCCGTTTCCCGAATTGCACTGGGCCCGAAGGAGGTGACGGTCGTCCTGCACCCCGACTCGGCTGGACGACCAATCGCACAGCAGTGGCTCGCCAGCCTGGCCATGCCTGATCGGCTGGTCGTGGACGAGAAGATCGCCGAGCCCTGGCGGATCGTTCCCGGTCTCGACGCGGCACTGTTCATGAGCACTGCGATGAATACATCGCCTCCTGCGTTCAACAGCCGCAGGCGCAAGCCCCCGGGCCTTCTTCGCGCATTGCTCAGTCCAAGTGCTGGGCCGAGCCGGCTTCCCAGCATCTTGCCCGTGTTGTGGGCGATGGCCGCAGGCGTGCCCGTGATCGCCGAAACTTGCGAGGCGCTTTATGACATCATCGACGACGGTCGCACGGGTCTGCTCTTCGAACCCGGCGATCCCAACGGCGCCGCCCAGCGCATCCTGCAATTGCGTGATGATCCCAGCGCCCGCGAGGCGATCTCCGCCGCCGCTGTTGCGCGAATCGATCGGAGCTACAGCCCAGATCAGTTCGCCGCCCGCCTGGGTGCCGCCTACGCGCAATGCTGCCCCGCCGAGCCGCCCCCATAAAGCCGTCCTGATTCCATCGGGAGTGGTCGCGGTCTTCTCTCACGCACGATGTTGATGCGATCGTCGCGCACGGAGTCGTAGGGTCCGCTATGGGAACCATCTTCTGTCTCCACCGAGCCGGCCTGTGCT
>JAPUKX010000184.1 GCA_027295435.1 Planctomycetota bacterium
GCTTCCAGAAGGACGAGCAGGTCACTGAGCATACAGACACGGCGACTGTGTCCGGAAAGACCGTGTATCGCTATGTCCGGGTGCTGCGCGAATCACAGCTGCGGGCCTTGGGCATTCAGTTCTCAAGCGAGCCTTCTGATCCGGCCGGGGACGACCCGATCCGTGCCGTGCTGGTCATCGGCCGCACCAGCGAGTTTGCAGAAGGCCAGTTGCTTCTCAACGACATCTATACCATCGCTGCGTGGATCGTCGCGGGGCTCCTGGCCGTGCTGGTGTTCTATCTGATCCTGACCAAGCTGATTCTCTCGCCGGTGCGCAGGCTCCGCGAAACGACCGAGAAGGTCCAAGACGGGGATCTCACCATTCGTTCGCAGATCCGAACCGGCGATGAGTTCGAACAACTGGCCGAGGGCTTCAACACCATGCTCGATCGCGTCGAGCAGAGCCAGGCTCAGCTTCGATCGATGAACGAAAGTCTTGACTTGAAGGTCTCGGAACTCTCCCAAGCGAACATCGGGCTGTATGAATCCAACCGGCTCAAGAGCGAGTTCCTGGCGAATGTCAGCCATGAGCTGAGAACGCCGTTGAACTCCATCCTCGGCTTTGCCGACGTGCTGGACGAGCTGGCGCGGGGCGATCGCCATGCCGACCCCAAGCGACTTCGATATGTCCAGAACATCCTTACCAGCGGGCGATCTCTGCTGGAGATGATCAATGAACTGCTCGAAATGGCGAAGATCGAAGCCGGGCGGATGGTGGTCAACATCGAGCCGACCAGTATCAGTGACCTGATCGAGGGGTTGGTGGCGATCATGAAACCTCAGGCGGAGGCCAAGCAGATCGCGTTGGAGACTCAGGTCGGACGGAATCTGCCGATGATCGAAACGGACCCGGGCAAGCTGCAGCAGATTCTGTACAACTTCCTTTCCAACGCGTTGAAGTACACTTCGGCGGGCGGGACGGTGACCATCTCCGCCAATCGCCTCACCCGCCAGGACAAGAGTCCCGGGGTTCGACTGGCCGTCACGGATACCGGGCCGGGCATTCCCTACGATTTGCAGGACGCGATCTTCGAGAAGTTTCGCCAGCTCGACGCCGGCCATACCCGTGAACATGCGGGCACCGGCCTGGGGCTGGCGATCTGCCGTGAGCTGGCGGACCTTCTCGGCGCCGGTGTCTCGCTGGTCTCCGAGCCCGGTCGCGGGGCGACGTTCTTCGTCGAGTTGCCCTTGACCCATCAGCCCCAAGAGCCGCAACCGTTGATGGCATAGAAGGCCTGAGGCTTGGGTTTCGCTGGCGGGCTCGACCCGCCGGCTCCGGGCCTGCGTGCTATCGCTGAATCAGCTTCGGGATCTCCTGATCTGCGTCCGCAAACTGCCGGCGGGCGATCGAGGCGTCGAAGCGTTTGGGCAGCGCCTGTGTCTTGAGGCGCGAAAGGAGGAACGTCACCACCGCCTCGACGACGCGCTGCGGAGGGTCGCTCCCGTCAACCGACCAGTGGTTGTAATCGGACCACGACAGCTCAATGGTGAGGCGTCGTCGCCGGGCGGCGCGGTCTCCGGCCGTTTGAACCTCAAACGACCAGCCGTTGGCGATTTCCCGCTCCGAGATGATCTCGACGAAGGCGGCCACGATGCTCTTATCGGCATAGGATCAAGCCCGACCTGCGTCCGGCGTCACGTCGCAGCCGCACTGACATCCCTTACGGGTGATACTCCGGTGACTTGGGACTGCTTGCGCGTATGAGCTTCCTGCTTGAGACCATTCGATTGGGGTTGAAGAACCTGCGGCTGCACCTGTTGCGATCGGTGCTGACCTCGCTGGGAATTATTCTGGGAGTCGGGGCGGTGATCGTCATGGTGTCGATCGGCGAGGGGAACAAGCAGGCTGCCCTGCGCGACATCGACGCCCTGGGGGCCACCAACATTATTGTGCGGTCATCGCGCCCGCCGGAGGCCGCGTCGATGGGTTCGCAGGAGCGGTCGTTTGTCGCCCGGTATGGGATCACTCGCCTGGACTTGCGCCGGCTTGAGTTCAATATGACCGATGCAGCGCACGTGGTGCCGCTCAAGTCCGTGGGCGGAGAAATCTCCTACCGTTCACAGCGTCTGGCCAGCCAGGTTTACGGGATCACACCCGAATTGCTCAAGGCCGCCAATCTGGGCATCGATCCCCGCGGGCGGTACATCAGCAGGGAGGATCTCATCAAGCGGGCGCCCGTGGCGGTGATCGGGTCGGAGATCGCCCAGAAGTTCTTCCGGCTGCGCGATCCGTTGGGGGCGACCATTCGCATCGATCAGCAGGTCTTTCGCGTTGTCGGTGTGCTCAGACCGATCGGTCTGGCGGGCGGGGCGGGCTCAGCCTTGGTTGGCCGGGACTGGAACAAGGACGTGCACATCCCGCTGACTACCGCCCAAAGCCAGTTCGGCGACCTCGTCGTGCGCCGGCAGACCGGCTCGATCTCCGGCGAGGAGGTCCAGTTGTCTGAGATTTATCTCACCGCCGGCTCCACCGACACCGTTCTCAACACCGCCGATCGCGTCCGGCGCCTGCTGGAGATCGCCCATCCGGAATTCAACGACGTCCAAGTGATTGTGCCGTGGGAGCTGCTGGAGCAACTCAAGAAAACGCAGTTGGTCTGGAACATCGTGCTCATTTCCATTGCCGCGATCAGCCTTCTCGTTGGAGGCATCGGGATCATGAACATCATGCTGGCCTCGGTCACCGAGCGTACCCGAGAGATCGGCATCCGCCGGGCGCTGGGCGCCACACGAAGGCACATCGTCGCTCAGTTCCTCGTGGAGACGGGCTCGTTGACCGCGGTGGGGGGGGTGCTTGGCGTCGTGTTGGGCGTGGGCATCTCGATTGGTGTCGGACGGGCGCTGCCCTGGCTGCTGGGTCTGCCTCTCCTACGCAGCTACTTTGAGACGACGGTGACCGTGGAGACGCAGGTGACCGGCTGGTCGATCATCGTGTCGTTCCTGGTAGCCACGATCGTGGGACTGATCTTTGGCATCTATCCGGCGGTGGTCGCCAGCCGCCAGGACCCGATCGTCGCCCTGCGCCACGACTGATCCGCCACACCGCCCCTTGCGGATTTGCGCGTCGCGCCGCTTGCGGCTTCGCCCGGCTCCTGTCTGCGGTACAACAACACATCACCATTTCCCCAATCCACCCAACCCTCGAAGCGCTTTACCAACGCGTATCCGCCTTGTTCTAACATCTCAACTCGCTCTTGGCTGACATGTTTGGGGTAATACAAAACGATCCATTCGGGTTTGATGTCTCGCAGCTTCTCGAAGAGATTCGCCCCGTGATGCAGACTGTATTGCGGCCGCAGATCACCCAGGTATAGATCCATGACCCGATGCGCTAACCCGATCACGAGCACCGCTTCATCCTCGGCGCGATTGCTCCGCACGTAGTTGGCCGCATCCCGCAGCGGCTGTTTGGCCGGGCGGACGATCAGGTCCGCTGCGGAGAATCCAATCACCATCGCGAGAGCCGTCAGTCCAGCCACACGCTTCCATCGCCATAGCGCGTCCACGCCCACTGCCGTCAGCAGCACTGTTCCCGGCAGGGCGAACAGCGTAAACCGCGCATACATCCATGAGCCTGCCACGACGATCGTCACCAGGAAGATCGGCAGTCCGAGTAACGCCGCCGCCGCCGTTTCGCGGGGGATTGTTTGCGTGTTCCGCAGGAGCACGACCAGGCCGATGATCGCCGCGAGCAGACCCGGCCAAGCGGCCCACGCGTACCACGACCCACCCAGTTGCCACAGCGCGTGCAACCCCTCGGTTGCAAACACAGATGGCTCATCGCCGTGCCCTGCATGGTACATACCGATGTGGCTGAGCATATTCGGCAGTGCAGGCGCATACAGTGCGATCGAGGCCGCCGCCGCCAAACCGATCGCCACGCCGCCGCTGAATGCTTGGCGTCGTTCGCCGTGCCGTGCGGCTCGCCAAATCAACCACGCCAGGTGGCCGATGGGTACGAACGCCGTCACGAAGTGCGCCCAGATGCCGACGGCGCACAATGCCGCGTATAGACCCCATTGCCACGGGCGCTGTCCGGCCCTGGCGGCGAAGAACATCGAGGTGGCCAGGGCTGAGAAGCAGATCATCATGCTGTAGCCGCGGGCCTCCACACCCTCCAACACCGCCACCGGCAGCACCGCCATGAGCACGGCTGCGATCAATGCCGTCCGCTGCCGGGCTCGGCCTCCCATGGACCGGACCAGGGCGTAGGTCCCCACAACGGCGCCCAGCGAGAAAAGCAAGGCCGGCAGGCGCAAGGCAAGCTCGAACCCAAGCGCTTGCTCAAACAGTTTGGCCGAGCAGAAGCTCGACAAGGTGTGGGCGATGTGATTCGAGGGCTCGGAGAACTGGCTGATGATCCACGCCGGACCATGTTGGCCGAACGAGAACCACGCCGCAATCTCGTCATACCACAAGCTCTCGTTGAGACGCGTTGCCCGGATCAGCAACGCCGCCACGACCACCGCCGCAACGCCCCACAGCTCACGGGAACTCATCCTCTCCCGCGGTATCGCTATGACCTTTCCACTCACCTCACATAGCTCCGCCATGGTCTCCGCTTCGACCGGTGGTGTCATCGCCCGGCACGGATGTCATCGGTCCACCGACTGCCCAGCGCCACATGGCGCCTCCGTGCTCGCGGCTCAGCGGGCCCATTTGACTTCGAGGCGATAGCTGGCGGCGTCGGTGCTGAGCGCCTTGGCTTTGAGACGGACAATCTGCTTGGGGCGCAGAGCAGCCATCGTCCAGCCCATCACCGGTGCCAGCTCCATCTCGTCGGCGTCGTAAAACAGAATCCGGTAGTCGATGAGGTATTGGCGATCGGTCAGGTTGCGCACGGGCACCTGCACCTGCATCGGCCGTTTGCCGTCATCAATGATGATGGCGGGGTGGAAGCCGAGCCACGGTTGAAGCTCAGGCGAGAGCAGGCTGATCTGGGGATCATTGAACGGCGGCAAATAGGGATCGCCCAGGCCGGCTACTGGGCCAATGTCGGGCGCTTCACATCCGAGCACGAACAGGACCCCGAGCACGTTTGCAATTAGACCTGGTCGCATCATCGTCCTGGCTCCTTCGGCGTTCCATGTTCGGGGACGGCGAACTGCCTGGCCAGATCACGCACGCGCCGGAATGAGGGTTGATAGGCTGGATGTCGAGAGAACATCAGCCTCTTGTACCCCATCGAGAACCGCTGCGGGGTAAACAGGGCCCAGCCGCCTTCCAGGATGTGGCGGGAGGATAGCTCCTGTAGTCCGGTCGGGCCCGAGCCGAGGCGAATGTCTTCTTTAACGTACAACGCTCGCAGCTCGCCGACCGTGAAGTCGATCAGATAGTCGTTTGCCTGATAGGCGGTCAGGATCCGGCGATTGGGCGCCGAGACATCGTGGCCGCCAAGTATCCAGGGGAAGTCGCCTCGGCGAACTCCGGTGAAGTCATTGCCGTAGACCGGCTTGGGGGCTCGCAGCCACCGCGGATCCCTGGCTGTGTGCAGGTCGGTGAATGCAGCATATTGAAACATCGGCTCAGCATCCCTGCCGACGCGGGGAAGGAATGCACGATGGTGCAAAAAAAGAAGCGACCGGCGAGGGTCGCTTCGTGAACCGTGCGTTGGGTGGGGCGCTTCGTGCGAGAGATCAATCCGGATCGCCGGAGTCGCCCGGTGGGTTGCTGGAGGCACCGACACCACCGCCCGACCCGCCGACGGCGCCGGTCGTTTCGATCGAGCGGATGCCCGTGATCTCAACGTTGGAAAGCCCGCCCGAAAAGGTGAGGTAGCGTCGTTCGCCAGCCGCCGGTGCTCTGCCGATGGGTCGAACGGCGAAGGGATAGCCGCCGATCTGCCGGTGAATGTAGTCTGGGGCACGGACAATGAGGGTGCCCACGTAGTAGCGCATGGACGCTGAGTCGCCGCCGTTGAAAACCCAGCCATCGGGCTCGATAGCTTCCCTTATGATGTCCATGACCTGCTGAGCACGTTCGAGTTCACTGAGTCGATCGGGCTCATCGCCGGGGTCGCCAAAGGGGGCCCCACCACCACCGCCACCTCCACGGCCGCCACCCCCGCCGCCTCCACCACCGTACCCTCCTCCTCCGCCCCCGCCGAAGCCCCCGCCCCCGCTGCCCCCGCCGCCGCCACCGCCCCTGCCACCCTGGTTCAGCGCGCTACTCAGGTTGAGGCTCGGGGCGTTGGCGAAGTAAGGGGGCTCGAACAGCAGGTCGCGAATGGGGTAGTATTTGATCCGTCGTGCCCCGGGCAGGCTCAGCCGCTCCTTCGTGCCCACCTCGACGAAGCCGTTGCGCAGCTGCCACGTGCACTCTTCGAACTCCTGGCACTGATCGAGCACCAGCTCCAGCACAGTCAACGCCGGCTGATCCGTGGCGTCGATGCTGATTGGTGTTTCTGGATCGATGCCGAAGCCGATCTTGTCGTCGTTGTATCGGCCAATGATCTTGATGCCGAGTACCGTCTGGAGGTAGCTGATCGCCTCTCGGGCCGGTGTTTCCTCAAACTGCACCGTGATATCGGTGTAGAGCAGCACGCTGAGCATGTGGGCCTTGCCGGTGCTGCGAGCCTGGGTCTGGGCCCGTTGCTGCATCACATGGTTGATTCGATCGGAAAGACTCTGGCCGAACGCTGAGGAGCTGACGAGCACACAAGCGCCGACAAGGACAATGGCCGTAGGTTTCATGGCGATGATCTCCGCATTGGGTGACCGGCGGCTGGGCGAGTACCTGCCGGTCAAACCGGGATTGACCAATAGTATATTCGCTGGAGGCAAGAACCTATAGCATTTTTCGCCAGGATCTTGTCAGGGGTTGCAGGGAGCTTGGGACAAGGCCTCAAGGCTCATGAGGGTCTCCGCGGCCCCGATCAGGCCCAGGGCCTGGGCGGCCGGGGGCTGGTCGCTGTCCCATGGTGCCCCACGGATGCCTCCAAGGGCTCTTGGAGGGTTGCGGAAGGCCCACGCGGAAGATTCACGGACCGCCAACTGCATGATGAATCGCATGACCTTGAGGTGCCGGCCGAGGGCGAGCTGAGCCTCGCGGGGGGGGGTGAGGTGGGGGTCGCGGAGCATACCGGCCAGGTAAGCCGCCGGCCTCAGCGACTGGGCGGAGGCGATCAGCCGGCCACCGGTAGCCAATGCGAATCCGCCGGCGAGGTCCGGTGGGACCGGCTGGTCCCCGAGGCCGTCGCGGATTCGGCTGGCATTGAGAACCGCACGAATCGCCTGCAACCGCTCGGCGTTGGCGATGGGCTGACCCGTGGCCAGGGCATAGTCCGACTCCGCCCAGCCGAGCCACGGCAGCAGCGACACCTGCTGGTGCTGCGGAACTGATTCCCAGACCGCGTTGATGGCGCCGCGCACCAACGAGGGATCTATGGAGGCGGATTCGGCGCGGAGGAGTCTGCTCAGAGCCGAACACAGCATGGCTCTTCCGTGTGGCCCGATGGGTCGGACGATCGCACTCTCTTGGTCATCGGCCACAGGACCCTTCACGCGGGTGTGGGCAGTCACCACACGATCCGTCGCTGCGGTGAGAAGCCGCTGACAGGTGGGATCATCCCGGGCTCCGGCAGTCTCAAGTGCCGCAAACACAATTGCGGCGCATGCGACGCTGCTGGTCAGCGGATCGTCTTCGCCGGGGGCCAATTCCGCAAGGTGACGAAGAATCTGGCGGCTGGCCTGGGCGGCGAGCCTCGCCTTGCGTTGATCCACATCGGGCGCCTGGCTATACCGGCCGAGCGCCAGGGCAGCTAACGCTTGCTCCACCGGAGGTGCAATCAGTGGGTCATAGCGATCTGAGGTCGGCCGGTAGGTGCCCATGATGCCCAGCGGTTCGGGCAGCGGCGAGATTGAGGCGATCAGATGGGCCGCGATTCCGTCGGCGAGAGCCGCGATGGATTGTCGGGTTACGTCCGCCTCCGGCACGACCGTGTCGCCTCGATAAGTCTCGAAGGGCGGCTGATCCGGGCTCGCCTGCGTCAGATGCGTAGTGGCGAATCGGTAGATCGATAGGTCGTAGAGCTTCACGAGTTGGGGCAGAGGGAGCAGGGCCAGGCCGAGTTCGACTGCCAGGGATGGAAGAAGCCGCTCGACCCGGTCGGCGGTGTTGTTGGCCCGCATTTGCGCTGGAAACAGCATCGCCCGGACCTTGCCGCGACGCATGGCCACGCCGTCGAGCCCGGGGGCCAACTGATGGGCGATCTCCTGGTAGGTTTGCCCCAACAGCGGTAGCGGTCTGCCGGCAACCTCCAGCTCAAGCGTCAATGCCCAGCCGATACCGTCGGTCAATGCCGGTGGAAGGTTGGCGACGGCGGGATCGCCAAGCACCTCGCCCAGCGCCCGCCCGACGGCACGGCGGAGCATCAGGTCGTCGGTGGTGCTGTCGGCGCCGCGCCCCACGACCCGGCCGTTGTGTCGAAGGATCACACAAACCCCCTCGGCCCCGCGAACCGTGACTCTAGCGGTCGCCTCGGTTGGCGCGGGCAGATCGAACGCGTTGATCCACCGTCGCGCGGTGGTATAGGCTGTGACCACATCGCCCGCGTCCGGCAAGAGCGCCGGCTCGCCTTCGTGGGTAACGGCGGGCTCCTGGGAAGTTGCAGCTGGGCCGGCCGACGCCGTAAATGCCATCGCCGCCAACAGTCCGAATGTGGCGGCGACGCCACGGCCGGCGTTGCTTGCGGACGACATCAAGAACGATGCGCCGTGCCGTGGGCTGCGATCGGCCCCGTTCACGATGTCGAAAACGCACTGTGGCACATTTGGGCCATTTCGGCACGCAGATTGAATCACATCATTACGCATACCCCAAGCCGAGGAGTTCGCAACGATGCTGCTCAGACGTTTGATCACCATGACCGATAACCGCAAGCGGATGGTGATCCTCACCTTGCTTACGTTTGCGAGTCTGTGCTAGCCCGCAAGATTCGCGCGATGCACGGGGGATGAACTCCTCAGAGCCAGTCATTATTTATTGGGCGCAGATGTTGTCGCGCTGCGGCCGATGCGCTCCTGCTACAGCTCGATCTTGTCCGTTCCCAGAGCGCCATGCTCGTCCACGCCGCCTTTGATCGGCTTGGCCGCGTCCGGAGCACCCTTTTCATCGGCGGGCTCCTCGTCGCTCAATTTGGCGCGTTTGAGGCTGAGGCCGATCTTGCGCTCCTCGACATCCACACGCAGGATCTTCACATCGAGCTGCTCGCCGGCCGAGACGACGTCCTGTGGGTTCTCGACCTTCTGATCTGAGAGCTCTGAGATGTGCAGCAGCCCCTCCAGGCCGTCCTCCAGTTCGACGAACACCCCGAAATTGGTGATCTTGGTCACCTTTCCGTGAACGACCATCCCGGGTTTGTACGCCGCGGGGATGACGTGCAGCCAAGGGTCTTCGGTCAACTGCTTGACACCCAGCCCGACCCTCTGCTTCTCCTGGTCGATATCCAGCACCACGCACCTGACGGGATCACCCTTCTTGAACTTCTCGTTGGGATGCGAAATCTTCTCCGTCCACGAGATGTCCGAGACATGAAGCAGTCCGTCGATCCCAGGCTCGATCTCGACGAACGCACCGTAGTTGGCGAGGTTGCGGATCATGCCTTCGATGATGGTGCCCGGGGGGAACTTCTCAGCGACAAGCTCCCAGGGATTGACCTCCGTTTGTTTGATGCCCAGCGAGATCTCATGTTTCTCCTTGCTGATATCCAGTACGACCACCTCCACCTCGTCCTCCACGTTGAGCAGTTCGCTGGGATGATTGATCCGTCGGGTCCATGACATCTCGGAGATGTGGACCAGGCCTTCGATCCCCTCTTCAAGCTGCACGAACGCACCGTAGGAGACAAGGTTGACGATGCGGCCTTTGACTCGGCAGGAGATGGGATATCGTTCCTCGATTGTTTCCCAGGGCGAAGGCTGCAATTGCTTGAGTCCGAGCGCGATTTTCTCCCTTTCCTTGTCGATCGTGAGGATCTTGACCTCGATCTCGTCGCCGATCTTGAGCATGTCGCTGGGATGGTTGATGCGTCCCCAGCTCATGTCGGTGATGTGCAGCAGCCCGTCGAGCCCGCCGAGATCCACAAAGGCCCCGAAATCGGCGGTATTGGTGACGACTCCTTTGACGAGGTCGTCCACCTTGATCGTCGCCAACAGCGTCTCTTTCGCCTTCTCCCTTTGCTTTTCAATGAGTCGCCGGCGGCTGATGACGATGTTGCGGCGTTCCTCATCGACCTTGAGGATCACGGCTTGGATGGTCTTGCCGATGAACGCGCCGATATCGCTTGGACGGCGAATATCCACCTGCGACGCGGGCAGGAAGACGGGCACGCCGATATCGACGAGAAGTCCCCCTTTGATCTTGCGCATGCATTTGCCTTCGACGACATCGTCCTCGCTCTTTGTCTCGAGAATCTTCTCCCATCCGCGGATACGATCCGCCTTACGCTTGGAAAGTCGAACCGTGCCGGTTTCGTCCTCGAGTTCCTCGAGAAGCACCTCGACAACGCTCCCGATCTCCAGGTCGTCATAGTTATCGAACTCGCTCTTGTTGATCAGGCCTTCAGACTTCAGGCCGACGTCAACGACCACGTCATCACCAGCCTTGCCGACGACCCGGCCGTTGAGGATGTTGCCCCGTTGGAAATTCTCGATGTCTTGCTGCAGCAGGTCGTCCATGTCGCCGGTGGCGGCCTGCTCGCCCAGCGCTTCGCGGATGAGTTCTTCGACTTCCAAATCGCTTACGCCGAGTTCTTCGATCAAATTGTAATCAACCATAGAAAGACGCTCTGTTTGACTGGCCCTGGCGGCGGCTGCACAGCCCAGGCGGCGGAATGTGAATAGGCGCCGGTTTCAGCTTGCAGCCGTCGCGCCCGTAGCGGATTGACAATCCGCCGGGTGTGGAATTAGCCGCTGAGTATAGTTTCGTCAAGGCCCGGCGGCGAGTCTCTTTGATGAAGACCTTCACCCTGCTTGTGCGGGGACCTCGGCCGCGACCGGGGCCTCCGCCATCAAGAGCACGGCCGGTCGCCCAGGGTCATCGAGGATTGCCGCTGGTGTAGGTGATCGGGTAAGGGCTCAGCCGGCTGGGATGATCCGTGTACAACATCCGCCCGAGATCGTCCATCATCATCCGCCAGTTCTGATTATTGCTGACCGCAAGGTTGCGCTGGGCGTCAACAGGTCGATCCAGTAATCCCCGCAGCTCAGGGCTAGGGTCGTACCGGATGGAATCGAAACTCACATCATCGGGGTTGCTGACCTGGCAGCCGGCCACGGCAGCGATCATCAGTCCCGCAAGAGACAGTCGTGCAGAAACGCTCATGGAATAATGCCTCATGTGCCAGCGGTTCGTAAGCGTTGACGGATCGGAATATACTTTGCCCCATTATTCGTGTCAATGCAATGAAAAGATTCAATGGAGCGGAAAATTCCTCTCGGAGCTGAAAAATCCTCGACCGGTGAAGCAAGATACGTTACACTGGGGGTGACGGCGTTAGGCCCCCTCGGGATCGCTCTTTGTCGCGGGCAGTTTTGCTCGAGCCTAATCAATCCCAAGGGATCGCCGATCTGCGACGAAGGTCAA
Organism: Planctomycetota bacterium; assembly: GCA_027295435.1. Classification (GTDB taxonomy): domain Bacteria; phylum Planctomycetota; class Phycisphaerae; order Phycisphaerales; family SM1A02; genus JADFFQ01. The sequence goes on from JAPUKX010000184.1 coordinate 11,625, forward strand.
GCCTCCATCGAGTGGAAGACCGGGCTCGACAGACGGCGAGCCCCCCTAGCCTTGGGGTTCGAGCAAAACCCGTGCAGCGGGATGTTGCCATCCCCCTGGGCGACCCGAAGGGGCCCAGCGCCGTCGTGGTTTTCTCGTTGGGGAATTGATCGTTTCGTGACCGGGGTCGCGCCTGCACATCATTCGCTACGTCGCGTCTTCAACACCTGCTCCAGCGTCGTGCGAAACTGTCCGGCCATCACATCCAGAGATTCAGGCATGACCCGGATCTGGCCGACGACGCTGATGAAGTTTGTATCGCCATGCCACCTGGGCACGAGGTGGGCGTGGAGGTGTTCGGGCACGCCGGCGCCCGCCGCCCGGCCTTGATTGATCCCCATGTTGATCCCCTGCGGGTGCAACGTCCGTTGGAGCAAATCCGTGCCCAGCTCCAGGAGCTTCCAGAGCTCCGCCCGTTGATCGGGCTCATAGTCCAACAGGGTCGGACGCGGATCGCCCAAGGCCGCCAACAGATGCCCACTCGCGTAGGGATAGCGGTTCAGCAGAATCAGACCGTGCTCGTTGCGGTAGATCACATGGTTCGCGTCATCCTCCTGAGGGTTCTGCCAGTAATCAGTGAGGAAAGGCCCGGCGTCGAGCTCGGGTTTCCCCAGCGCATCGGCCCTGCGCTGAAGCTCGCGCAGATACGCCATTCGCCATGGCGCCCAAAGATTCTCGATGTTCATGGTCGTATGGTAACGATGAACGATGAACGATGAGCGATGAGTGATGAGTGATGAGCGATGAGTGATGAGTTTCGCCGCGGGGTTTGCCCCCGCGCGGTGAGCGCTGTGACTACGCCTTCACCTGCGGCCGCTTGGGGTCGGTCCAGTCAAGGTGGAAGTGTTTGCCGGCCGGTTGATCCATCCGCTCATAGGTATGGGCCCCGAAGAAGTCGCGCTGCGCTTGCAGTAGATTCGCCGGCAGCGTTTCACTTCGGTAGCTGTCGTAGTACGCCAGGGCGGAGCTGAAGGCCGGCGTGGGGATGCCACGCAGCGCCCCCTGCGAGACGACTTCGCGCCAGGCGGCTTGGCGCGTTACGATCGCCTCGGTGAAATACTCATCGAGCAGCAGGTTCGCCAGGCTCGGCTCGCGCCGATACGCCTCGGTGATCTTCTGCAAGAAAGCCGCCCGTATGATGCACCCGCCCCGCCAGATTCGCGCGACCTCGCCGAAGTCAAGTTCCCAGTCATACTCATCCTGCGCGGCTCGCATGAGCCCGAACCCCTGGGCGTAGGCGCAGATCTTCGAACAATACAACGCGTCGCGCACCGCTTCGATGAACGCATCCTTGCTCTCCACAGGCTGGGAATGAGGGCCTGCGAGCACCCTGGATGCGGCTGTACGCTCGTCTTTCAACCCGCTCATGCTCCGGGCGAAGACCGCCTCGGCGATGCTCATCGCTGGCACCCCCAGTTCCAGGGCGTTGACCGCCGTCCATGTGCCCGTGCCTTTCATCCCGGCCCGGTCGAGGATGACATCAACAAGCGGTTTGCCCGTGATGGGGTCGTCCTGCTTGAGAATGTCCGCGGTAATCTCAATCAGGTAGCTTGCAAGCTCGCGCCGGTTCCATTCAGCAAACACTGCAGCGAGCTTGGCCGGCGAGAGTGCCGTCGAGATGCGAAGCAAGCTATACGCCTCGGCGATCAGTTGCATGTCGGCGTACTCGATACCGTTGTGGACCATCTTGACATAGTGCCCGGCCCCGTCGGGCCCGAGGTAGGCCGTGCATGGCTCGCCGCCTGCAATAGGATGTCCCGGCTCACCGCCTTCCAGCGGCTTGCCGCTTTGCGGATCGACCTTCGCCGCGATCGACTCCCAAATGGGCTTGAGCCGCTGCCATGCTTGTTGATCCCCCCCGGGCATCAGCGACGGGCCGAACCTCGCCCCGACTTCGCCGCCGGAGATGCCCGAGCCGAAGAAGGTGAGCTGGCCGCGATAGTCGCGCTCCCTTCGGATGGTGTCGGTCCATAGACTGTTGCCGCCATCGACGATGATGTCGTCCGGCCTGATCCCCACGTCGATGAGTTGCTCGCACACCGCATCGACCGCCGGCCCGGCCTTGACCAGCACTACGATCACCCTCGGCCGCTTGATCGCACTGACGAACTCCTCCAGCGTCTCGCAGCCAATCAGCCCGCCGTCATCGGGGAATGGATCGTCGCCGTGCTCGGCCAGGAATTGCTGTGTCACCGACGTCGTGCGGTTGTACACCGCCGCGCGATAGCCGTGATCGGCCAGGTTGAGCACAAGGTTCCGCCCCATCACCCCCAGCCCGATGAGGCCCACGTCACACATTGTCATTTCTGATAGCATGATGCTGCGCGCTGAGCGTTCGACTTGGGCGCATCTTCACCGTCAAACGATTGTGTGGCAAGTCCGGGCGTAGCCTCGCCGGGCAGGGCGAGGGGGTGGGTTGGCGAATCCGCGAGAATACGACATCCGCCCGCAGGCTGTCAGCCCGCGGCTATCGGCCACAAAGACGCTACACTCTCCGGGCTGAT
>JAPUKX010000185.1 GCA_027295435.1 Planctomycetota bacterium
CCGATGTATTTTGCGTAGATTGAGCGGGCGGCGTCGGGCTCGGTGACGCCCTTGACGATGGCGCGCCCGTCGGGAAACAGCGTCAGCTCGATCGGCTCCCCCTGACTGGTCGTTTCGTTGATGAAACGGCCGTGCAGCAGATAACCGTTGTAGGTGAATGATCCGTGCGGGCCCAGTCGTTGGGCAAGCGTGTTCAGGTCCAACGTCACAGGTTTAGTCGCCTCGTGGGGTAGCGTGATCTGCACTGCGTTGCGTCCGCACAGCGTAGCGGCGGCGCTGCCGGCGCGAGCGTCAAGGAAGTCGAACCGGCCCTCGGCACAACAGGGACAGGCGCTTGAGCTCCGGGCACCCCTGATATCGAATCGCCGCGTCTGATTGGCCCACACGTCGATCGACAGCAGCGATCGATCCAGGGCATCCAGGTTGCGCGTGAGGAGCTTGATTGCTTGGGTGACCTGGTGAGCGGCGATGACGGCCGCAGCCGATCCGAGCACGCCGGCGGTGTCGCAGGTCTGACTCGCACCCGGCGGAGGCGCATGGGGAAACACACATCGCAAGCACGGTGTTGATTGCTCTTGCGTCCAAGTGACGGACGAACGGATGCCGCTAGCGCGCGTCCGGGGGTGAGGCAGGATCGGCATCGACATGCCGCCGGTGGCCACCGCCCCGCCATAAATATACGGAAGCCCGAACTTCACAGCCAGATCGTTGAGCAGATAACGCGTCTCGAAGTTATCCAGCCCGTCAAGGATGATATCGACGTCTTTGATATGCCGTTCGGCGTTGCGGTGATTGAAATCGTCAACGCGGGCGTGAACGACGATCTGAGAGTTGATGCGCGCGATCTTCGACTTGGCCGCTTCGGCTTTGGGCATCGTCTGTTCGACATCAGCCTCGTCGAACATCACCTGCCGCTGGAGATTGGTCAGCTCGACGGTGTCACGGTCGATGATTGAAAGCGTGCCGACCCCTGCACGGGCGAGCGCATCGACGATCATTGTCCCCAGTGCGCCGCAGCCGACGACCAGGGCATGGGAATCGAGCAGACGGCGTTGGCCGGCTTCGCCGATGCCCGGCAGCAGAATCTGACGGTGGTAGCGGTCCAGATCAGGCATGGCAGATCACACGTGCCCGGTGTCAGATGGCGTTCGTTTTGCCGTCGCGCTCTGGGCGACGCCGATCAGCTCATCGTAGAACCGAAGTTGGCGTGTGACCGGTTCTTGTTTGACCCAACTGACGGATTCGTGAGGCCTGGCGACCTACCACGCGAAGTGGGCGAAGGCCCGGTTCGCCTCAGCCATGCGGTGCGTGTTCGTGCGAGTCTCCATGGCCTTGCCTTCGCCGCGGGCAGCGTCATGCAGCTCGCGGGCCAAGCGGATGGACATGGGCTTGCCCGATTCGGCCCGGGTGGCTTGGAGAATCCATCGAAAGGCAAGGCTCTGGCGCCGGCGATTACTGACCGCCATCGGCACCTGATAGTTTGCACCGCCCACGCGACGAGACCGAACTTCCACCGCCGGCCTAACGTTGTCTATGGCCTTACGGAACAGATCGATGGCCGTCTTGGGAAGCTCGTCGGACTTGTCCTTATCCAGTTTGGTCTGAATCTGGTCAAGGGCCGAATAGACCAGGCGTTGGGCGACGGCCTTCTTCCCGTCGTGCATCACGCAGTTGATGAACTTGGCCAGGACCTTGTCCTGGTAGTGTGGATCAGGGCGGAGCTGCTTGTCTGAGTTTGTGATTCGACCGCCCATGTCTGGTGTTCCTGGAGACCCGCCGCTGTCAACCGTGCGATTTGAAGCCTTTCAAGCTTCAAGCCTGCTCCTACTTGCCCCGCTTTGCACCGTACTTTGACCGACCCTGCTTGCGGCCGTCAACGCCGAGGCAGTCCAGGGTCCCTCGAATGACGTGATAGCGAACGCCGGGCAGGTCACGGACTCGCCCACCGCGCACCAGCACGATCGAGTGCTCCTGGAGGTTGTGGCCTTCACCGGGGATGTATGCAGAGACCTCCTTGCCGTTGGACAGGCGAACGCGGGTGACCTTCCGCAGGGCGGAGTTGGGCTTTTTGGGGGTGACTGTGCGGACCTGGAGGCACACGCCACGCTTCTGCGGAGAGCCTTCCAGCTCGCGTACCTTGCTCTTGCGCTTCGGTGTGCGACGAGGGCGACGGACGAGTTGGTTGATCGTCGGCATAGGCAGACAGACTCCCTCAACGACAGACCTGCCAGTCTAGCCGCAACCGCCCTCTAGGGCAACGGCTGATTGAATGATCCCCACCGGCAGGTGCGCGTGCGCTGGGGCTTGAAGATCCGGCGGTGGCAGTCCCCCGTCGAGATCACCTACTGCGGCGGTGAGCTGGCGCCGGGGGGATGATCGCCGGATCTGTGGCCCTGGCTGGGGTGCTTCATGGTTGGGTCGGCGTGGGGTCGCCACCCTGCTCGGTACCCGGCCAGGGCTCGTCGGCGACGATCACCGCGCTCACCCTCCAGTAGCCGCGGGCGTTGGATTCATCTTCCTGCCTGATCTTGATGATCTCCAACTCGATCTCATGCCGCCCAGCGGTCAGCTCGGGGACGGGGATCACCAGCGGCTGGACGACCATGCCCGGATGCCATCCGCTGCGGTCCAGGTCGCTGGACCACAGTTCGCGGCCATCGATCCGTTTGCGGCCGCTGGTGGGGTTCAGCGGCCGCAATGTTCCACCGGACTCACACCACGGCCGCCAGCGGGCAATCTCCTCGCCGTCGATCCGTAGCAGGTGCGTTCGGCTGATAAACTCGTCGCCGCCGATCCCATCTGTTGCATGGCCGGTGGTGAGGATGCGCAACCGGGGCCTGGCCAGGCCGTCCGGTATGCGGACCGAGGTGCGCAGCCGGGGTCGCTGGGCAGTGACGAGCGGGTCGTTGAATAGCGGCTGGGCGTACACCGGCCGGCGATACCCGACCCCTCGTGAGCTGTAGGTCAGCGTCAAGCTGACTTCCCAGGCCGGCTTCTGAAAGGTGCTGATGAATAGCTGTAGCGTTTTGGCGCCCGACAGCAGTGGGGCCAGGGCGGTGAGGTCCTGGTGGAAAGTGCCCTGGCCGCCGAAACCAGTGGTGAACCGCATCAGCTCGACCTCTGTCGTGGTGGTTTCGCCCGGGCTCGGCAACAGGAGGGTGACGCTGCCCAACCGCGTCCACTCGTCGCCGGGTCGCTTCGGACCGTGCTTCTCGGCACTGACCGACTTGACCGTGACCGTGGCCACGATGTGCTGGTCGTCGCGATGATTCTGCGGCGCAGCCGGCAGCCGTATCGCGGTCTCAATCGTTCGACCGGAGTTGCTCACGACGTAACCGTCGCGGTGCGTGCCGTCAGTCAATTCGGGATCGTGCTCGATCCGTGCAGAGTCGAATACCGTGATAACCGTCTCCTGGGCGCTGAGGGTGCCCGGCCGGGAGAGCAGTACGATCAACACACTTGCGAGCAACGCGAATCGCATAGGGCCTCGAGAATACTGGACACACTGTGGGCGTGTCGCAGTCCAAGTTGTCGGCGGACAGATGGTCCACGGATGAAGATTGACCCCCGTGCCCCGATAGGTGGGGTCTGCTGCGCTCTAGGGGTTGAACTCCTCGCGGGCGGCGACGGCCAGCCGGTCGCATCGCTCGTTTTCTGGATGCTCGTTGTGGCCACGAACCCAGTGGCAGCTGAGGTTGTGTGGCCGGCGAAGCTCATCAAGCAGCTTCCACAGATCGAGGTTCCTGATCGAGGCGTTCCGAGGGCGTTTCCACCCCCTGGCCTTCCATTCGTCGAGCCATTCATTCAAGCCCTGGCAGACGTACTGGCTGTCGGAGTACAGATCGATTTGGCAAGCCCCGTCCAGAGATCGGAGGCCCTCGATCACCGACATGAGCTCCATGCGGTTGTTGGTGGTGGCCCGTTCACCGCCGGAGCGTTCCTGCACCCGCCGGCT
>JAPUKX010000186.1 GCA_027295435.1 Planctomycetota bacterium
GGGTTGTGTCAACCCGGTTGACGGCCGCAAACCCCACGCTTTCGCCGCCCACTTACGGGCTGCAGGTGCCGCAGGGGTTTCCGCCGGCGACCGAGCACCACGCAGCGAGCAACGCTCCGAGGTCGAACGCGTCAACGCAACCGTCGGGGGCGCCGCCCGGGCCGGAGATGTCGCCGGCGGTGGCGGCAAGCTCACACTCATCGGGGATGAGGTTCGCGTTGAAGTCGCAGCTCATACCGAGAACGATGTCGCAGGCATCCGACAGGCCGTTGAGGTTGCAATCGACGCCGGACAGATCATAAACGTACGCAGAGCCGGAGTTCGAACCGTTGTCATCGTCAGCATAGTCCCCGACTAGAACCAGGTCGCCGCTGATCGACACCGAGATGCCGAATGAATCGCTGGGAAGGCCATCCCAGGCGGTGTGCGTGGAGGTTTCGGTCATCGTCACCCAGCCGCCGACGGGCTTGACGAACACGTACGCCGACCCGGAATCCAGAAAAGGGGCATTATCGCCTACCGCCGTGACCACGGCCAGGTCGCCGCTAAGCGAAACCGAGCCGCCGAAAAAATCGCTGGCAGCACCATCCGAGGCGGTGAGTTTGGCGGACTGGGTCATGTTCACCCATCCGCCGGGGGGCTTGACGAACACATACGCCGAGCCGGAGTTAGCGACATTTCCATCGCCCTGAACGGCGCCTATCACGGCGACCTCGTCGCTTATCGACACCGAGGCGCCGAAGAAGTCCGAGGCAGCGCCATCAGAGGCGGTGAGCTTGGCGGTTTGGGTCATGTCCACCCAACCGCCGGGGGGCTTGACAAACGCGTACGCCGAGCCGGAGCTGAGCCCGTTGTCATCATCTTTAGCGGCCCCGACCACGGCCACGTCGCCGCTGATCGACACGGACCTGCCGAACTCGTCAGAGACAGCGCCATCCGACGCGGTGAGCTTGGCGGTCTGGGTCATGTCCACCCAGCCGCCGACGGGCTTGACGAAGACGTATGCCGAGCCGGATAAAGAGCCGTTGTCATCGTCGGCATAGGCCCCGACCACGGCCACGTCGCCGCTGATCGACACTGACACGCCGAAGAGGTCAGAGACAGCGCCATCCGAGGCGGTGAGTTTGGCCTCCTGAGCCCAGCTCACGCCGTTGAAGCGGAAGATGTAGGCCGAGCCTGAGTCCGCAACGATGCCACCGCCGCCCCAGGCCCCGACCACGGCCACGTCGCCGCTGATCGACACCGATTGGCCGAACTGGTCAAAGGCGAGGCGGTCGAGCGCCAGGAGCTCGTCCGAATCACACTGCGCGGCTGCAGGCGGTGGGGCCGCGCCCAACACCAATAAACAAGCCACGAGGACGGGAGCCGCGCCCCGTTCAATCAATCGAATGTTCCCTGCCATCCTTCTGCCCTCCCTATGTCCCAGTCCGTACGCCGACGATCTGCCCTTGCCCATTAGAACACAGCATGTAGGACGGATCAAGAAAACAGCGCGGGGACACAGGGGGTGAGGTGACATGAGGCTTGGCGGTGGGTAGCGTTGACGTCGACCTCTGGGCGAGTCCTCGACGCTGAGGTTCGCCCGTGAAGCTGGGCAATTCGCTCCGATTTCCCCAGCCGATCAAATGACTCCGGCTGGGACATTTATGGACTTTTTTCGCATTGTGCGAAGAAAAGGGTTGACGAAACCCCGATTGCGCTGTCGCATAGGGGAGAGAAAGTGCCGCGAGGTCTGGGGTGTGCGGGGGGCCGCGCATGAGGAGGCCCCAGCGCGACCGGCAGAGGTGTACGAAGAGAGAGGAACATGTTGCAGTATTGCGGTTCGAATCAGGCTTTGGGGCGGGGCTGCCGTCTTAGACGAACGCTGCCGGGCCGCACTGCGACTGGAATCAAGACTTGGAGCAATAACCCGCCTGAGCAACATCGCTAGCGGCTTCCGTAGCTATTCGCTCGCCACAGCGGAGGCCGCAGAGAGTCAATCCGGGGCGCTTCAATCGTGATGCACGAACGAAGGAGGGTACTGCGCGGACGACTCGTGACAGCGGGGCCGGAGAGAAGAGAGAGGGCAAGGAATGGCCAGCGGGTCGAAAGTTCTGGATCGTCTGGACACGTTTGCCTTAGAGGGCATCGAGCCGAAGGGTCGATCCGGATCGACAATCGAAGGTTGGATCCCGCTCGTCAGGCGTGCTGCGCGATCCAACTGCACCATTCTGATTGCGGGCGAGACCGGCGTCGGCAAGGAACATCTTGCCAAGTGGGTGCATAGGAACAGTCCTCGCCGCGATCGCCCGTTCCTGCCGGTCAACTGTGGGGCCATCCCTGAGAGCCTCATGGATAGCCAATTGTTCGGCCATGTCCGCGGGTCGTTCAGCGGCGCGACCTCCGATCACCTTGGCCTGGTTCGGGCCGCCGAGGGAGGCACGTTGTTTCTCGACGAGATCGGCGAGCTTCCAGCGTCGGCCCAGACCAGGCTGCTGCGCCTGCTGCAGGAGCACGAAGTGCAACCGGTGGGCCGGTCACGCCCGATCGTGGTCGATGTGCGGATCATCGCCGCGGCCAACATCGACTTGAGGCAGGCCGTCGCCGACTCGAAGTTCCGCGAGGATCTGCTGTTTCGATTGGATGTGATTCAACTGCGAGTCAAGCCTCTGCGGGATCGGCCAAGGGAGATGCCCGTTCTGCTTGAGGCCTTCAATGGCGAGTTTGCGGCCCTGTACAAACAGCCGAAGCTCGTGTTTGACCGGTCGGCGATGAACCTGCTGAGATGCTATCCCTGGCCGGGCAACATCCGCCAGCTGCGCAGCGTCGTTGAACGGCTTCACGTGCTCTGCCCCGGGCAGCCGGTGACAGCCCAATGCCTCCAGGAGATCTGTCAACTCCACGAGTCGAATAGGGCCACGAAACGAGTCCGGTCGCTGAAGCAGGTCAAGCTCGAAGCGGTCCAACGAGTGCTAGCCGATTCCCGCGGTTCGATCAGTCGGGCCGCGGCGATCTTCGGCGTGCATCGCAGCACAATCTATCGCTGGCTTCAAGAGCGATGATCCGAGCTCACTTGCGACCGCCTGCGTCGCCGTAAGAGTTCCGGGGCGGATAATTTCTCCATTTTCTTTGGCCGGCCAGGCGCGCGCCGGACCGCCGCGCCGCAGATCTGCGACAGTTTGTCGCGTGAATGCGAGTCGATGCCGCTAAGGCCCGTGCAAGGCCATCGGCGCGCCGCAATTCTGCGTCACCGGGCGTCGCCACATCCGGCAATCCCGCCCGGCCATGTCCCGCAAAGCCATCCAAACCACAGTTTGCAGCCCCCAGACCGCAGCCGGCTGGCACGGCGTTTGTGTAAGAGGCGAGATGTATGAGAAGCCCGAGAGCTCATGTAACAGTTGTAGTGGGCGAGCCATCCACGGCAGACGAGTTACGCCGCGCGCTGACGGAACATGGCGTAGACCACGCGGCTGTCGTCGCCCATATCAGCTCGATTCGCCGAAGCCTCGTTTTGGGTGAAAACGATTTCGTCGTGGTGTGCATCGCCTTGGACCATCCGACGCTGAGCCGCCAAGGCCCGGCCCTGCGAAGCCTGCTGGCCGATCACCACTGTTTTCCCACAGCCGTCCGCACCGTCGGGATGCTCACCGACCTCGGCTTTACGCGCGAGGCGGCGGAACTTGGATGTGACGTGTACGTGAAAGACTCAGCGCAGGCGGCGGAGGCGATTCGGCTGTTGGACGACGCCTGGGCCGCTGAATCGTCACAACCGTCGCCATCGTCCGCCGAGGCCCGGCCAAGGCATCGTTGGCGTATCCACGGGGGCTGGATGCACGGCTCGCCCGAACTGCCAGCCGAGTTGACCTCGCTGATCCACTCGTCCCGATCAGGTTGCGAGAAAGCCCACAGCGAGTCGAACCCGCCTGCGAGGCCTCTGCCACCGCTTGCTCCTCGC
>JAPUKX010000187.1 GCA_027295435.1 Planctomycetota bacterium
GGCGAGCGCATCTCAGCAACGCGCCTCCATTTCGTGGAGAGTCTTGAGAGTGTGAGCGATTTCGATCGCCGCGACCATGGCTTGGGCGCCCTTGTTGCCCTTGTCGCCCCCGGCGCGAGCTTTGGCCTGATCGACATTCCGGCAGGTCAGCACGCCGAACGTCACCGGAACGCCCCTCTGTACCGTGATCATGCTCAGCCCGTGGGCAACGGCTGCTGCGATATACCGATCGTGCATCGTTTCGCCGGAAATCACGCAGCCGATGGCCACAATTGCATCGGTACCGGCGACCATGGCCAGCGCCTGGCAGACCGCGATCAACTCGAACGCACCCGGAGCGGACACGATGCGCAGATCATCCTCGGCGCCGCCGGCCTCGGTGAATTGCTTGATCGCCGCATCACGCAAAGCGGCGGTGATCTCGGGGTGGTAACGGCTGACAGCCACACCGATGCGCAGCCCCGCAGCGCTGACGTTAGGCTTCAACTCTGTATACATCCGGCTGATGTGGTGTGACAAGATCCATGCTTGCGGGCAAGGCATGGTACGACGCAGCGCGGGTTTGATCAATGGCGTCGAGGTCAAGCGGGTAGGATGAAGGCTGTGCGAGAGCTGTTCCTTAAGCTGATCATGGCAATTCGACTCACGCGGCTGACGATGGCGTTCGGCGCGGTGAGCGATGTGTGGTTCGTCATTCTGCTCTCGGGGGCCCAAGGCAGCGAGGTTCTGGCAGTAGGGGACGCGCCGAGACACCTCGCGGCGGCGCTGCTGGCGGGGGCGGTGGTGGCAATCGGCCTGTTCGCATACGGCGCATCGCTCAACGATGTGCTGGACGTAAGACATGACAGCACGTTCAGCCCCCATCGGCCGATACCCGCGGGGCGGATCAAGCTCGGCCAGGCCATCGTGGTGATGGTGGGCGCGCTGATCATCGCCGTGCTCGCCGGTGCCGCCTTCGGCACGCTAGCGCTTTGGATAACATTGCTCGTCGCTGCGGGAATCCTCTTCTATAACGCCGCCGGCAAATACATCCCGGCAATTGGCTTGGTGACCATCGGGTTGATCAATGCCGCGCACATGCTCATTCCCAACGCGCGGCTGAGCTTCACCCTTCCAGTGTGGCTGGTGATGACCCACGCGATGGGCATCGCCACCGCCGTTCACATCCTTGAGGACAAGCGACCTCGATTGACTCGTCGCAGCGTAGCGGCGCTTGTGCTCGGTTGGCTGTTTTGGTCCGCAATGATCGTCGCGGTCGGCGTGTGGCGGCAAGGCCTCTGGCCGCAGGCGATCCCGGTCCGGGCGGCGGTCTGGCCGGTGGCGGCCGTATTGGCGTTCGTTCTCGTCGCCCAGTGGAAGCTCAGCGCCGTGTCTGGAAGCGTTGCCGCCGAGAAACTCAAACGATACGGCGCGATGTGGCAGGCGCTGTATGGCGCTGCATGGCTGTTCGCGCTGGATTACAAGATGCAAGCGGCGTGGCTCGGCGCCTTTGCGGTCTGCGGCTTTGGAGCGATGACCATGATCAAGGAGCTCACCGGGCTCTCCGGTCGCCCGATCGTTTACCGGTGAGAAGCCAACACCTTGAATCGATTCGGGCAAAACAACAGACGGCTTGCCGGACGGCTTCTCCTCCAAAGCCTTCCTCGACAAGCCGACTGTGGTGACAGACTACGGTAACCTTGGCCCGCCGCCAAGCGCAAATCTCGTGCTTTCAAGGATTTGATGCGATTTCTCGTGACAAGATAGGGGGTTTATGAGGTGGGCCGCGCTGGGGGGCACTGCCGTTGGTGCAATTTGGGAGAAGCGGTCCGAGATGTACGTTGCAAAAACGCAACATGAGGCTTCAGAGGGGTTTGCGCCACGTCGATCAGACTCCTAGCCATGGTTGGGGTCGATGCAGCGTCCGAAGATCAGCACCTCGCCGCGAGTGCCACTGCCGGAGCCGCGCTGTCTCTGGGGCAATTCGCTCACGAACTCGATTCCTTGCTGGATGGTTCATTGCGTTGCGTGGGGCCTGCCTTGCGTCTGTTCGAACAGTTCGATGACGGTGGCGCGGCGCTCGCTGGGGAGCCGATATCCGCGAAGCTGCGCACGGCCCAGGACGCAATGACGCCGATGGCCGAGCTTCCCGACCGGGTCATGTGCTGCAACGACGCCATGGTGCATCTGCAGCATCGGACGCAACCCATTGACCAGGAGGTGCCGGTGTCGAGGTTGTTTCACCGATGAGTGTTGCTCGACCGAGAGTGATGATCGTGGATGATGATTCGATCGTCGCCGAGTCGATCGCAGAGCTTCTGTCCGACGTCGGCTACGATACCTCAGCCGTCAACAGTGGCGAGGAGGCCTTGGCGGCCATCGACGATGCCCAGCGAGCCGTCGGCGGCATGGCGCCGAATCCATTTGCGGTGTTGATTCTTGACATGTCGATGCCGGCCATGTCCGGCCTTGAGCTGATCAAGACCTTGCGCAAGCGGCATCCGAGTATCGTCCCGCTGGCCATAACCGGATATGGAACAATCGAGGCGGCCGTGCAGGCCATTCGCACGGGGGCGATCGACTATCTGACCAAGCCGGTGGTGGACGACGAGCTGCGCATCGCCGTGGAGAAGGCGATTCGCCAACAAGTCCTGCTGGCTGAGAACGCAAACCTGCGTCGCCAGCTTGAGCAGCGCTACGGGCTGGATAACATCATCGGCTCCGACCCGCGGATGCGACGCATCTACGATGTGGTCGAGGCCGTGGCGCCGAGCAAGACGACGGTTCTGATGTTGGGCGAATCGGGCACGGGCAAGTCGCTCATCGCCCGGGCGATCCATCGCAACTCATCACGCGCGGACAACACCTTCGTTGAGGTCTCCTGCGGATCGATCCCCGAAACGCTGCTGGAGTCGGAATTGTTCGGCCATGTCAAGGGTGCGTTCACAGGCGCTTACGCGGACAAAGCCGGGCGGTTCCTCGCGGCCGACACCGGGACGTTGTTTCTCGATGAAATCAATGCGGCCTCGCCCGGCATGCAACTGAAGCTGCTGCGGGTGCTTCAGGAGCGCCGCTTTGAGCCGGTCGGCTCCAACGACACCATCGAGGTTGATGTGCGGGTGATCCTTGCAAGCAACGAGCCGCTGGAGGAGCTCGTCGCGGCAGGTGAGTTTCGCCAGGACCTCTATTACCGCATCAACGTCGTGATGATCCAGTTGCCGCCGCTACGGGATCGGATCAGCGATATTGCGCTGCTCGCCGAGCACTTTCTCGCCGAAAAGTCCAAGGAGGCGTCCAAGCAGATCGCCGGATTCACCCTCGAAGCGATGCAGGCTCTACGTGGCTATGCCTACCCCGGCAATGTCCGCGAGCTGGAGAACATCGTCGAGCGGGCCGTCGTGCTCACCCGATCCACCCGGATCGACGTGGACGATCTGCCTCCGCATGTGATCGACAACTCAACCGGCAGGCTCCTTCCTCGGCATGTCCAACTGCGCCTCGCCGGCGATGCGATGTGGTCAGCAGGCAAGCCGATGCCCCTGCGCGAAGCTCTCCAAGAGCCTGAGAAACAGATCATCCTCGCCGCGCTCGAGGCGAACAACTGGAATCGCCAGCAGACCGCCGAACAGCTCGATATCAACCGCACGACACTGTACAAGAAGATCAA
>JAPUKX010000188.1 GCA_027295435.1 Planctomycetota bacterium
GATCGCCTTCGCGAGGTCTTGTTGCAGCGGTTGGGCACGGCGCCCGGCAAAGGACCATCCGAACAACCGGACGCGGCCCCGGAGGCGCCGGCTGAAGAATCGCCCCCGGGAGCCGGCCTCGCCGCCCAAGATCCCGATAAACGGTCAACGGCAGTTCCAAAGGAGGCATAGGGGTGCAGTTGGAGAATCGATGGTGGACCTATGCAGTCGTGACCGTAGTGACGGTGTTGATCTGGTCGTGGGCGGCGGAGGAAACCCGCGAACAAGCCAGCACATCGTTTCGGATCCGGTTCGCCCCGTCGGACCCCGCCAAGCAAGTGATCACGCCCGACGAGGTTCGCCTCAAGGTTGAGCTGGAGGGGTCTCGGCACGCGCTGGAACAAGCGCGAACGCTCACCATGCCGCTGAAACTCACCGTCGGCAGCGAACTTCCCGCCGACGCTGACGAGAATCCCGCCAACATCGCGGACGCGTTGCAGAAGCACGAAGCACTGCGCGACACCGGTGTGCGGATCATCTCGGTCGAACCAGCGCTCATTGACATCCAAGTCGATGACCTCGTCTCGGTCAACGCTACGGTTCAGCCCGAGCTGCCACGGCTGCAAACTGCAGGCGAGATCCTCGTCGATCCACCCCAGGTCCTCGTCACCTTGCCGAGCCGGCTTTATAGACGGGCCGGCGACGAGCTGGTGCTCAGAGCCTACATCGACCAGTCACGCCTCGACCAGCTCGAGCCGGGCCGGCCGTACTCCCTGGACGCGAAGCTGCGCCCGCCGGAGACTCTCATCGGGCAAAACGCGGTGACCATCGAGCCGCCCTCCGTGGTCATCACGTTCACCGTTCGTTCACGCATCGAGGAGACAACGCTGCCTATGGTTCGCGTTCAAATCGCGGGTCCGCCGGAGGACCACCGTGATTACGTCGTCGAGATCGATGAGACGGATAAGCAGCTCGCCAACGTCACCATCAAGGCTGACGGCGCGTTGATCCGCCAGATCGAGCAGGGCGAGGCCACGGTTGTGGCGTTGGTGCATCTGAGCTCTAGCGAAAAGGAGCGACGAATCGAGAGCAAGGCCGTCACATGCTTCATGGCACTGCCGCCGCAAGGGGGTGGAACGATCGTCGAAGCTGAGGTTGACGGTTCGAGACTCATGCCTGTGATTCGCCTGCGAATCACCGCGCGGTCGGCCTCGTAAGCTCGCCGTGGCCGACCTTGTCAATAGCGTTGACTTCCGGACGCGCTGAAGGGACCTGCACAGCCCCGCACCCGGCAGGTACAGAAATCTCCGAATCCACCGTCCATCGTCGCCGGACGAGTGAGCCGGCTCATTCGTATGGTCAACCTGTTGCAGAGCACCGAGCGGTGCACGGCCCAGCGGCTCGCCCGCAACGTCGCCGAGGTTCGCTGGCACAAGACGCAACAAAGCCAGCTTCAGCCGGATGGCTCATGTGTGCTGCGATTCCGCGTCAACGGCCTCAACGAGATCAAGTGGTGGATCATCGGCTACGGCGACCAGGTCGTCGTCCACGAACCGCCCGAGCTCCGCAACGCCCTCCGCGCGATCGCCCAGCGCGTCCTCACGCACTATGTCATAGCGTAACTCCGGTCCCACAAGCATCTTGCGAGTTAGCGCTCGCTGGCCGAACCAGTCTAAGCCCCTCCCTAGCACCAAGAGCTCCGGCCCCATTGGGGGAACAGAGCGCCACGGCGATACCCAAGGTTCAGACTGGATACAGTTGCAATTGCGTTTCAATCGCTGTAGGGTCCCCCTTTCATCGCACGTTGGTCCAGGACACCCAAGCACCTACCAAACGGAGCCCCCCTGATGGTCTTCGCGCCGCCGGGTCGCGCGACCCGAATCAACCCACAATGCACTGCCTTCCCGGGAGACACACCACCTACGCCTACGCCTGGCCGGCCCTGGCCCTCGCCAGCCTAATCCTGGCGGGAAGAACCGATGCCGGCGAACGGAAGTTCACCTACGTCTACGAGGCTACCACCATGGCAGCTGGGGAGTTTGAGTATGAGCAATGGGTGACGTGGAAGACCGACAAGGGTACCGACAGATCTTTTGATCGCATCGACTTTCGTCATGAAATCGAGTTTGGTCTCACCGACCACCTGCAGGTCGCACTCTACTTCGCTGATTGGCGGTATCAGGACGGCCGGTCCGTGAGCGACGATGGTGCCGAGTACCGAGGCACCGCCGTGGAGCTGATCTACAACCTCTCCGACCCCTGGGAAGACTTCCTGGGCAGCGCCCTCTACGGCGAGATCAAACTCGGTGACGAGCTGTTCGAACTGGAAGGCAAGCTCATCCTTCAGAAGAACGTCAACCTGTGGACCGCCGCCTACAACGCGACCATCGAGGCTGAATGGGAGGGTGCCCATTACACCGACGACAACGGCAAGTTCCAGCAGACCCTCGGCATCAGCTACCAACTACGGCCGCAGTTGCTCGTCGGCGCCGAACTGCTGCATGAGATCAAGTTCCCCGACTGGTCCACGCGCGACGAAGACGTTTTGTACTTGGGGCCCAACCTGTCCTATCGCCATCAGAACTGGTGGGTCACCGTGACACCGCTGTTGCAGGTGACCGACGTTGCCAGCGAGCCGGAATTCCAACTTCGCTTGATCTTCGGGTTTGACTTTTGAGTTTGATCGGATTCCCGGCCTGCGCCGCAGGCGCCCCAGTGCTTCGGCTGCGGCAACCGTTTCCGCAAATCGACTGACACCATGAAACCGCGAAACACCGACCAGGCGAAGCCCGTTGGGACCGGCTATGGGAGACTGCTTGCGGGCTCGCTTGCACTCCTGGCCATGCTCGTGAGCTGCGCGACGCTCGAGCAACTCGCCCCGCCGGTCGATCCGATGCTCGTGGAGCTTGGAGCGATAGGGCCGCCGGACATCGCAGCGCTCACCCACGGTCGAGAGGTTTACCTGACGAACTGCGTCCGCTGTCACGGCCCCGAGCCCGTCGCGCGGTATTCTTTGCATCGCTGGCCGTCCATCATCGATCGGATGGCCAAGCGAGCTAAGCTCAAGGTCGATGAGGAAGCCGACGTGCTGGCCTATGTACTCGCGGCGCGGCGGGCATCTGATTTCAGGATGATGCCGCAGCCGCCACCGGCCGGGCCCAGATGATTCGCAACGCGGATCGGCTTGACGACAGGTTGCTCGTCTGTCGCACAGGACAGCGCATCGGCCTCTTGGGATTGGTCCGATAGAACGCGATCAAACCCATTCCGTCGCGTGCCAGTGTTTCTTGCCGCGGCGCAGGAGAATCGTCCGGCCGTGAAGAAGGTCGGCGGCGGTCAATGCTCGATCGAAGCTGGCCTTCTCGCCGTTGACCGATACCGCGCCGTTGTTGAGAAACTCGCGCGCTTCGCGCTTGGACTCGGCCAGGCTCGTCTGCGGAAGAATCTCGGCGATCGGCATACCTTGATCCTCCAACAGCGATCTGGTGTGGGTTGAGTGTGGCACGTCGGCGAAGACGTCAGCCAACGTCGCCTCATCGAGTCGGCGCACGTCGCCGGCGCCGAACAGCGCCGCCGTCGCGTCTTCGATGCGTCGCAGTTCGTCGGGGCCATGCAACAACTCCGTCAGATCACTTGCCAGTGCTCGTTGCCCAAGCCGCAGTTGCGGCGCGTTCTCGTGTCGCTGAGCCAGCTCGTCGATCTCCTCGCGGCTGCGCATCGTGAACCATTTCAGGGACCCGACGACGTCCGCATCGGGAAGATTGATCCAGTATTGATGGAAGGCGTAGGGGCTGGTACGGTCGGCGGTCAGCCACACGGGACCCTGTTCGGTCTTGCCCATTTTCTTGCCCTGCGATGTCAGCACCAGCGGCGCGGTAATACCGAACGCCTGTCCCTGCTCTTGACCGAACTCGCGTCGGATGAGATCGACACCTGCGACGATGTTGCCGTACTGGTCGGAGCCCGCCAGCTGCACCGTGCAGTTCATCGACCGCCGCAGATGGAGAAAGTCGTACGCCTGCAGGATCATGTAGCTGAACTCGGTATAACTGATTCCGTGTTCGCGCGTTTGCAACCGCTGGCGAACGGAGTCCCTCTGTATCATGGCGTTGACGGAGAAGTGTTTGCCCACGTCGCGCATCACCTCAATGAATCCGAGCCGTCCAAGCCATTCGATATTGTTGACGATCACCGCGGCGTTGGGAGCAGCGGGGTCGAAGTCGAGCAGCCGTTGGAAGATTCGCTTCTGCGACGCAATGTTGGCCTCGATCTGGTCGCGGGCAAGCAGCGGCCGTTCGTCGTCCTTGCCTGAGGGGTCGCCGATGAGCCCGGTTCCGCCGCCCATGACCACGATGGGCTTATGCCCTGCGAGCTGCCAGTGGCGAAGGAGTTGAATCGGTATGAGACTGCCGATGTGCAAGCTGTCCGAAGTCGGATCGAAGCCGCAGTAGCCGACGCGTGGCGTGGCGGCCAGGTGCGTATCCAGCTCGTCGCCGGCCGTTCTTTGGTGCAACAAGCCACGCCAGGCGAGTTCGTCGAGAAAACTCATGACGATCGGGGAATCCGCAGGAGCCAGAATATGCGACAATCACGGCCAGCGCAATAGGGTAGCAGGAACTGTGCATTGTCCAACTGATTCCGTTGAGGAGAAACTGACCATGTCAAGCAGCACGACGACGACGACGAGAACCGACCCATCCCGACGAGAGATGCTCGCCGCGCTGGGCATCGGCGCCGCAGCCCTGGCCGGTGTCCGCGGCGCGGCAGGGCAGACCACAATGCCCCAGCCGGCCTCCGCCAAT
>JAPUKX010000189.1 GCA_027295435.1 Planctomycetota bacterium
AGCCACAGGAGTTGTAGCCCATGATGAAGATAGGGCTTGTTGGGAGGGGCGTGCCCCTGCACGTTCAGGCGGGGCTATTATCCTCCGTCCTTGGCGATCCGGCGATGGAGGAGCCCCGCACCGTGCACGCGACGGCGAAACCGACGACCCTCCAGCAGCTGCGCGAGAGTGGCTGGCGCTCCAAGCCGGTCAAAGATGAGATCTACGACAACTTCATCGCCGCCCTGGCCCGCGGCGACGAGCTGTTTCCCGGCATCATCGGGTTCGAGGACACGGTGATCCCGGAGATCAACAACGCCATCATCGCCAAGCACGACATGCTCTTCCTGGGCGAGAAGGGTCAGGCGAAGAGCCGGCTCATGCGGATGCTGACGCGGTTTCTCGATGAAGAGCTGCCCTATCTGGACATTGAGGGCTGCCCCGTGCACGAGGATCCATACCGGCCAATCACGAGGATCGCCCTGGCCTTCGTCGCTGGGCACGGCGAAGAGGAGATACCGATTGCCTGGTGGCCGCGCGAGCAACGGTATGCTGAACGACTCGCGCCCGGCACCAAGTTCGCTGACATCATCGGTGAGATTGACCCGGCCAAGCTGGCCAGCGGCGCCAGCCTCTCCGCCGAGGAGGCCCTGCATTTCGGGCTCATCCCTCGACTGCACCGCGGGGTCTTTGCGATGAATGAGCTGCCGGACCTTGATGAGCTCGTGCAGGTCGGGCTGTTCAACATCCTCGAGGAGCGCGACGTGCAGATCCGCGGCTATCCGGTCCGCTTCGATGTTGACGTGCTGATCCTCTTCTCAGCCAACCCCATGACGTATAACCGCTCCGGCAAGGTGATTGCGCAGCTCAAGGATCGCATCGGCTCAACGATCCAGACGCACTATCCGCGCCAACGCACCGCCGGCATCGAGATCATGAAGCAGGAGGCGCGCGTCGAGCTGAACGGGGAGTTCCCCGTGGTGATCCCGCCATTCATGGAGGAGATCATCGAGCAGATCAGCATCTGTGCACGCAAGAGCAAGTACGTCGATCAGCAATCCGGCGTCAGCGCCCGCCTCAGCATCGCCAATTATCGCACGATGATCGCCAACGCCAGGCAGCGAGCGGTGCGGCTCGGCGAGCGCCCAGCCGTGCCGCGGATCAGCGATCTGGGCCATCTCTATAGTTCGTGCCTGGGCAAGCTCGAACTGGACATGATGGGCAGCCACCAGATGTCCGAGCGCCAGGTGATCGATTCCATCGCCGCCGAGGCCATCAAGACGGTCTTCGAAGAATACGTGGACGAGCATGGCCTGGACGAGATCGCCGACATCTTCGGCCGCGGTGTGAAGATCGAGGTCGGGGATATGCTGCCGTCGTCGAATTACGCCCAGCGGCTGAAACGGGTTCCGCCAGCCTGGGAAAAAGCGTTCGAGGTCAACCCCGCCAAGTCCCCCGCCGTCCGCGCTTCGTGCGTCGAGTTCGTCCTGGCCGGGCTCTACGTCACCGACCGCGTCTCCCGGTCACAACACCACGGCCGGATCACCTATGAAATCACGTAATTCAACATTCTGCGATTAGCCGCGGGTCGAAGATCCGCGCGTGGCTGTGCAAGCAGCCGCTCAACCGTGGCGTCCGATCGGTGAAAACGAAGCACAACATTCGCGATCCCAATCCACTCGGCGGGATCATTCACACCTACCAGGGGTATGACCCCAAGAGCTTCCCGCCACCGACGGGTAGACCGCCGGACATGGTCTCTTCGGCGTTCGAGCACCTGCTCATGTACGGAAGCATGCGGCGCTTCACCGAGGAGGAACTGGCCCGGGCCGTCCACCTCGATCCTAGTCAGATCAAGGGCCTCGGCCCGAGCATTGACGCCCTGATCGCCATGCTCCTGGAGCGCAAGCGCAAGATCCTTTGCACCTACGAGACTGATCGCGTGCAGGACACTGCCCGGCGGGCGTACCACGATCTGGCCGGACAGATGCAACCGCCGGCCCACTTGCGAAAACGGTTCGAGCGCGAAGTGCGAGAGGAGCAGATTCGCGACCTCGAAGCTCTGTGGTACCGCGTAGACGATGAGCAGTCGCGATTTGCCAGCCGACTGCTGCATCTCGTCGAGCGCCTCGGTGAGAAGTACCAGATCGACGAGCTCGCCGCCAAGTACGAGTTCACCGGCACCAAGTCGATGACCGTTTCCGAGGCCCTGGCCATCAAGCAGGACCTCGAAGCCATCGACCGGCTTCTCAAACAGCTCGAAGAAGCCCGCGAAACGGCGCAGATCGGCATCATCGACCTCGAAGCGCTGGCGGAGTTTGCTGAGCCCGGCGATATCCAACAGCTTGAGGCGCTGGGGCAGCAGATTCAGGACTACCTGCGTGAGATGGCCGAACGCCAGGGTCTGGAGTTCACCGCCGAGGGATATCAGCTCACCCCCAAGGCCTATCGGATCTTCCAATCAACATTGCTCCAAGAGATCTTCAGCGATCTTCAGGCGGCCCGCAGCGGCCGGCACGCCGGCCCCATCATCGGTGACGGCGCCGTTGAGTTGCCACGGACCAAGCCCTATGAATTCGGAGATTCGCCCGCTCACATGGACATCCCTCAGTCGATGATCAACGCCATGATCCGCACCGGCCCCGGCCTACCTGTGCGTTTGGCTCCTGAAGACATCGAGATCCACCACACCCGCAACACCCCCAAGTGCGCGACCGTCGTGGTGATGGATATGAGCGGGTCGATGCGTTACGACGGCCAATACATCAACGCCAAGCGGATGGCGCTGGCCCTGGACGGATTGATTCGCAGCGAATAC
>JAPUKX010000019.1 GCA_027295435.1 Planctomycetota bacterium
GAGCCTCTGCTGGAATATGAAACCAACGTGACCGATGCGTTCCGCCAACATTACGAGCACACGATTCGGCTGAACCGGGAGCGGGAGAAGATGACCGTCCAGATGCCTCGGCCGCGGGGCGAAGGCGAGGGCGGGGACCGCGCCGCCAGAAGGAGTGCGTGGCAGAGTTATCGCCTGGTCATGGAGGACTTTGGCGGTAAAGCGCGGGAGACCGGCGCCGCGATCGTCGAGTTGAACCGCGCCACGCTCAGCTCCCTCTCGGAAGCCTTGGACGGTGAACACGTAGCGGCTCTGCACAGCGCATACAACCGCAAGGCCTTCCCCAGCGTCTACGATGATTCCCAGGCGGCCGAGCGGTACTTGACCACCGCGCTGAAGCTTCCCAACATCGAGGACGACCAAGGGACCAAGATCAGCGCGATCATCCAGGAATTCCGGCCGGCGTACGAAGATCTCTCGAATCAGATGGCTCATATCCACGCGGAGTCGCGGCTTGGCGAAACCGGCTTCGACCGCTCTCGATGGCGCGACTACCAGCAGCGCCGCAATCAGCTCGACGTGCTGAGGTTCGATCGCGACGAAGTGAATGCCAAGGCGCTTCGCCGGCTTGCAGAGGTGCTCACCGAGCAACAAGAGGCGGCGATCGGCCTTCCCGATGAACAGATCCCGGCAAAGGACCGAGAGGTGTAGAAACTCTCACGTCCCTGGGGGCCGCGGCGGAATAGCGAATTACGCCTTGCAGCTCACGAGCGTGAATCGGCCGAAGAGATGACGGCGGTAGGCGATCCGCGGCAGACCGACGCGTCCGGCCAGATCAATCGCCTCGCGCTTTGTGAAGCCCGCGTTGACGCTCACGATGGCGTCATGATGGACCATCGGCCCAGCGGCCAGTGTGAGCAACCGCACCGCGACCCTTTGCACCGTCCCGCGCACGAGGTCATTCCAGATGATCCCCCGCGAACTCAGGCGGTCCATGATGCGCAGCACCGTCATCACCTCCAGGTCGTCAAGGTGATGGAGGAACATGCCGGCGTGGGCGTAGTCGAACTCGCCCGGCTCGAATCGGTCCATCAGCCGAAGCGCATCGGCCTGAACAAGATTGATCTCGGTGCACCCGCCCACGTGCGCGCGGGCCAGCGCCAGCGTGGTCGGGTGCGAATCAACGGCTGTGATCCGGACGCGCTTGCCCACCCGCGCTGCCCACCCGGCAATCGCCAGCGGGATGTCCGCCGAGCCCGTGCCGATATCGATGATGCGGATCGGGCCCTCGCCCGACCAGTTTCCGGACCAGCGCTTCAGATGCCCCAGCGCGGCGCTCGTTCCGCCCAATCGCCGGTTGACCGTCCGAATGAATCGGAGCGATCGTTTGAGTTGGGCCGGATCGACGTCGGAAGCGTCCATCAGCTCCGGGGCGCAGCGGCGACGGGTCAACATCGCTCTGTCATACCGATCGCAGACCAAATCTGCCAGGAGAGGCATCGGACGAAGCCGGGTCTGACGAGTCCCGACCTGTCGGAACGAGGAAGACCCGGGTCATCGGCAGGCGAATCGAGACTGCGTGGGCGCTTCAAGCGCCCGGCGCCGATACACTATGGGCATGACCAGCATCTCGACGGGGCCAGCCGAGCGGACGAGTTCGACCGGGCCGGCCGAGCCGGCGGCGCCGGACAAGTCGCGCCGGGCGGTGACGCTGCGCACGATCCGCAAGTTGGTCGAGCGTGGGGAGAAGTTTGCGTGTCTGACCTGCTACGACGCCACCACGGCTCGCTGGCTTCAGCGGGCGGGGGTGCCCATATTGCTCGTGGGCGATACGGCAGCGGAAGTGATCCTCGGCCGCTCAAGCACGATCCATGCTCCGCTGGACTTCCTGATCGCCCTAACGGCCGCGGTCAAGAGGGGAGCGCCGGACACGATGGTGATGGCCGACATGCCGTTCATGAGCTACCAGGCGGACGATGTTGAGGCGATTCGCAATGCAGGGCGATTCATGACCGAAGGCCTGGCCGACGTGGTCAAGATCGAGGCAGATCGCTCCTTCGCTCCACTTGTTGAGAAGATG
This sequence comes from Planctomycetota bacterium, assembly GCA_027295435.1. Lineage (GTDB taxonomy): Bacteria > Planctomycetota > Phycisphaerae > Phycisphaerales > SM1A02 > JADFFQ01. Next base: position 2,060 of record JAPUKX010000019.1, read on the forward strand.
GCTCGAGCCGGCGTGCCGATCGTCGGCCACATCGGCTCACTTCCCCAGCAGTCGAAGCGCCGAGGCGGATACCGATCGGTTGGTCGTACGGCTGCCGAAGCCCGGGCGCTTATCGCAGATGCGACAGCTCTGGAAGCAGCGGGCGCCTCCATGCTGCTGATCGAAGCCGCACCGAACGAGGTCTCGAAGCGCATCGTCGAGAAGACGACCATTCCAGTGATCGGATGCGGGGCCGGGGTCGCCTGTCATGGCCAGATCGTCGTCCTTCAGGATCTGCTGGGACTGACCGATTGGCAGCCCAGCTTCGCAAAGCCAATCACCGCGATGGGTGAACAGCTCATCGGCACCGCCACCCGCTGGATTGAGATGGTGCGGGCATCCGATCTGGGTGTGCACCCGTACAGAATGGCCGAGGGCGAATCGAACAAGTTGTAGGGGAGCCATGAGCAGGCTGAACCGGTATGGCCCAAGTTTGATCGTGCTCGGCACCGCCCTCGTGGTGCTGCTGGCCGGCCCCGCTGCCATTCGCCGGCTGACCTATGCTCAAACCCAAGCCCGCATCATCCAGGCCAGCGATCGTCTGGAGAACGCCTCGGTCCTTCGGCAGCTCAACCAGGCGTACCGCGACATCGCC